>CANRHP010000053.1 GCA_947630455.1 uncultured Clostridia bacterium | reverse complement strand
TTTTGTTACATATTTTATACAAATCCATAACAAGCAAGAAAAGCGGTGCCTCCTTTGAGGCGATGAATTAGGAGAAAAAAATGAAAACTACTCAAAAAAAGATGCTTGTCGGCATATTGTCGGCATGTTTGTCAATTGTTATTGCAATTTTGGCTTTAGCGTTTATTTTTGCGCCGAAAGTAGACAAAATGCATTCCGAATCGAGTGTAGATGACCAATTGTATGCTCAAACGGATCCGGTCAAAGAATCGGTCAGCACTTCCTATGCTCCACGTGCGAGCTATGAAGTGGAAAATCCCTCAACTTACTATGCTACGTACGATGATGATCTTGAAGATTATATTAAAGATGAAAATGGTAATTTAATTCCGTCTTATGATGCAGCCGAATACGAGGAAGCTACTGGTATATATACTGTTACGGACTACATGGGGTTTGCTGTACATTTTACTTCGACGGGTAGATTCGATTTTGATTTGATGTTTATGTCTTCGGTCGACGATGAACCATACTTAGCTATAGAATACAACACTTGTGGTGATGATTGGTTTTACTCTTATGTGCAATGGCCTATGCCGGTGACTTATGACAGTGATGATGAAAACTATTATCTAAGCTCGTATGATTGGGAACTAACTCCAAAAGACACGGGCTATTATATAGATCAAAAAGACGGTTGGAAGGTTGGAACTTGGAAACATATCACGTTGGAGGCAAAATCGGGTGCATATTTGTTTTTCAGCAGTGATAGTGGATCTCCTACATGTGGATTTAACATTAAATTTCTTGACTGTGTTAATGTAAAAGCCGAAGCAGAAGGCAGCGGAAAGATACAGTACAAAAACACCGCGGATAAATCTCTTGATATGAGTTGGGAAAAGGGAGTAAAGCAAACACTGACCGCCATTCCCGATAGCGACAGCTTTGTTTATTGGACAAACAGCAAAAACGCTATTGTCGGAAGCGGAACAACTCTTGAAGTAGCAACATCCGCCAATGAAACTTACACCGCTCATTTTTGCGACTATTCGGCAACAGGCTTTACGCTGAAAGACGACAGTAAAGGGCAGTATCTGTATGTAAAAGACAGTCAAGCAACTGTAACGTACAAATTTGTTGGTGAAAAGTATTTAAATTTTCAATATGATTATACGCAATCAGCTATGCGTGTTTCCTTTATTGTTACGATAGACGGAAAGGATTATATTAAATTTGCAGGAAACCAAGGCAAGTCGACTTTTACCGGAAATTGGCAAAATGTTTCATGTTTTGCGGAGGGTAGCGGAGAGCATACCGTCATTATCAAATACAATTCAAGTTCGGGAGAGTGCGGAATCAAGGACATGGCGTTGCGCACGCCTGAAGAAATGGAAAGTGCCGGGTTGATGACCACAGCAACGGTTGATTTTGATGAGCGCTTGGCTTCTATGGCAATTACAGACGGAATCAACAATCCGGAGCCGATTTCGTTGGGCGAATTTAAAATTGCCAAATATCGTTATGTTTCATTTACGGCAACTAAAAATAAAAATGTTCCGTCCAAGTTATTGCCCGATGAATATGAAACTATTTTATTTGAATCGTGGAACTATGGCGGAGAATCTAAAGATGTTAATTATGCTGACAAAGCACAAGAAAGCGTGCCGTCTTATTCTGTATGTTTTGACGGTACAAATATTTTTGAAAAGAAACCGTACCCGGGAGCATTGGGAACGACCGATATCGTACAGCTTGATGTTCGACCCATTGCACCCTTGGGTGATATCTATCTGATGATCACCAACGAGCGCAACGAGGTTGTTCAACAAGACGACGGCACGGGCAATATGGCAGACAGCGTAATTATCAAAAACGATGAAAGTCTTACGGCAAACTTCGGAGAAATACGTAATTATACCTTTATGGTTCCCACTGTGGAAACACTTTCCGGCGGGGACAAATCGCTGCAGGGCTCGGTAGTGGTTGAGTATGACGATGAAAACAATATTTCGAACGTATTCTCGAAAAAAGCTGTGACGGCGGAAGACAAGGATGGTTATGACTATTACGTATTTACCAATGACGGCAGCTCGGGTGAGATAAATATTCGGTTTACACGCAAAATTGACGGCTATCTGGACAGCAACACCGATCCAAGCGGTGGCTCTAAATCAAATGACTTCAATTTTTATATAAAGTTTCAACCGGCGGAAGGTGACGTCAAAATTTCAGACATAATAGACGATCAGTCAAAAGACAATGTTTCGATAACGGTTCAGTCTCCGGATCCCTGGGTGATAGATTACGTTAACTCTGAGGTGGGAAACTATGCCTTCAAGCCGAACAATATTTCTTCAACAGCCGCTTCTACGTCAAGCCTTAGTATCAAGACGGAAAAGAAAGGCATCTTGTATTTCAAATGTTTCTTTGTAAATACCAACTCAAACTCAAGTGCATGCGTCAAATTTAATTCGACAAAGCTGATACAGGGAGGTAACAGTACTTACCCGAGCATTGTGAAAAATGACTGGGTGATCGGTCAAAACGGAAAAAATATTACCACATATTTTGAATGTAGTATTCCTGTTGAGCAAGGAAAAACAAATACTTTGAGCATAAGTCTAAATAAGCTGACAGGAACGGCAGGAAATTCCGGTTTTGCTATTTGGGATGTAAAATTCTTTGAAGAAAAAACAATAGATGTTGCTCACCGTGCGTCGGAAATCGACGGAAAAACATTCGGCACAACCTCCGTAAGTGGCAACGCCAAGAGCGGCTCTACTCTTACATTTACCGCAGCGCCAAATGATGGCAGTGTATTTTACGGTTGGGTAGACAACTCCACGGGCGAATTGCTCTCCAAGGAGAAGGTTTTCTCATTTACAATCATTTATGAGGAAAAGTTGGATTTCACTGCGGTGATGGCGCCGGAAGGCACTTATGTGGCGCGATGCAGCGGCAATTTCTATATGACATTGGCTGAGGCATTGCAGCAGACAACGAAAAACAAATCCGAGATATATGTTTTGAAGGACTGCACGCTGCCAAGCGGAGAGTACACTTTGAATGCAGGTGTTGCGCTCATATTGCCCTATGATGACGAGGGACACTATGAGGGAACCGGTTCCTGGACGGACTATTCTAATAAGCTTATCGGCAGTGGCTTATCCTGGGAATCCACTAACCAAAACATAAAGGATCCCCAGTATACTCTCACCGTGGAAGAAGGTGCGACATTAAATATTTGCGGCACATTGCGCGTAGGCGGTGTGTTGGGCTTCCCCGATCACGTACCGCAAGGCTTGACCTCTGGCAGATACAGCAAGGTTGTGCTTGACGGCGATGTGATTGTCAAGAGCGGCGGCACGTTTGACGTGCGCGGACTTGTTGTGGGTAAGGGACATATAGATGTGCAAGCGGATGTCGCAAACGGTGCGGTAACCGCGTCCGGTGCATTGTATCAGCCCTTCCTCATTCTCGACTTTAACGGCGGCACTAATGCGTACGCAACTTTCAATGACAATTTGACGCCTTTCAAGATGTACACAATGCTGAACATCCAGCTTGAAAAGGGCTACACAATAAATTACGGCGGCATTTTGTACGGTCACGCAAGCTTACACACCGGCAGCGGATACACAACGACAGATCAAGCGTTTATCAGCTACGAAGGCGCAAAAAGATTGATGATGGCGCCTATCCTGTTGAAGGCGAACGCCAAGGCGGATGTTTTATACAACAACGGTCACAAGCGGATCGGCTACGAGGGTACGGGAAAAACGGCGGAAGAAGGGTACAGAATATCCAATCTCGGTTCTGTCGGGCAAACCACGGTAACCATCACCGGCGGGGCAACCTCCGGATATATGGAAATATCCATTGTTGATACAAAGAATGTATATTTCGCTGTTCCATTCAACTATTCTTACGTGCTGAAAAATGGCGACTACGCAATAAACTACCTGTTGAAGTTTATGCCGGGTTCCTCTCTGACGGTGGAAGAGAGCGCCGCTCTGACGGTGAATGAGGGCGCGGGTTTGCACGTTTACGACAGCTTTTTGATGCCGTACCTTGATTTGCGCACGTACCCCACGAGTAAAAATCTGACCGACGCTCAATACAATCCTTATGCGACTTTGATAGTTAACGGAACGCTTACACTAAAGAGCGGTTCGCACTTTGTCGGAACTGTACAAAATACCAACGGCAAGGGTAAAATCAATGTTGAAAACAACGTTACCTTGCGGGAAGAGATGCATGACGGTGTAGCTACCGTATATACCTGCAACTATACGGAGTACACCCTTGTTGCACAAATCTGGAACAAAGTGACGCAGGAGCTTGTTCCGCTTCAAAGCGGCAACAGCTATGAAGCCACCGATGGCAACGCAGCTTTTGCTTTACCGGGAATTGTCTTTAAGATTGAATCCAACGTTGAGCATACCAAAAGCACTGCTCACAAGCTTACGTCCGCAACAACTCCGCAGGCTGACGGTCTTTTGGGCAGTTGGCGTCTTGTTCACAGCCAACACCAATGCGATTTGACGCTGCACGAAGACGACACCTTACCCACAGAGCAAAATCCCGTTATTACATTTACCCGTCACTGTACGGTCATGGGCTGTGAAGAAGAGGTAACTCGCAAGCTGGTATATATTCCGCAAGCATCTCCTCACGTCAGTTACACGGGCAATCCGTTGACGGATGAAGAAATAAGAGCCGGCATCAAACAATTGTATGCTTTGCATGCTGCGAACTTCGACTTGTTCGAATCGGTGAGCGGAGATTTAAGCTTTACTCCCTTTACAAATGTAAATGCATTGGGATACGAGGTTACTCTCACTTTGTCCGACGCTTACTTTGTTAAAGAAAGAAATTGTGTAACAAGCGTCACATTTACGGTATTTGTTGACAAAGCAGCTTTGACCGACGAAAATATAGAGATTTCTCTTACGGAAGAAACATATACCGGTGATCCGATCACAAAACAAATAACGGTAACTTACAACGGCAAAACCCTGATTAAAGACAGCGATTACTCCGTTGCGTATTCCGAAAATACAAATGTTGGCACCGCGGTTATTACAATTACAGGAACAGGCAGCAACTTCACCGGCACGGTAACGAAAAAATTTGCTATAATAGCCCGTAGTCTTGCCGACGCCGAGGTGGTGTGGAGCAGCGGAGACAAGGTGTATACCGGCGAAAAAATTCAGCCCACCGTGACCTCGGTGACAGTAAATAGTCGTGCATTGAAGTCGGTTACGGATTATACTGTCGAGTACGGTACCAATACAGATCACGGTATCGGCACGGTAACAATAAAAGGTATCGGCAACTACACCGGTGAAAAGCAGCTGACATTTACCATAAATCCCAAAAATATGTCGCAAGCCAAAGTGACCGTTAGCGGTACCTACGTCTACAACGGCAAGGCGCAGCAGCCGCAAGTTGCCGTATCATTGGAAGGCTTCGACAAGAGTCTTGTAATTGGCGATGACTACGATATAATGTACAGTCCCGACGGGCTTGTTGCAGCCGGAACTGTCGAAGTAACGGTCAATTTCAAGGGTAACTACACAGGGAGCGCCAAGGGCGAGTTTGTAATCCAACAAAAAGATATAACTTCACTGGAGTTCGGCGGGGTGGAAGTTTCCTACGAGTACACCGGCAGTGCGATACATCCAGAAGTGACGGTTACATTTGGAGAGGAAAAGCTTGTTTTAAACAAAGACTTTGACGTAAAATACGGCAACAACACAACAGTCGCTCAGGGCGGTAGTGTGACAGTGGTTGGCAAAGGCAACTTCCGGGGAACAAAAATTATCAATTTCTCCATTGTCGCAAAACAGGTGAATTCGGCAGCAGTGAGTGTTGCGGAATGCGTCTACAACACCAAAGCACAGCAGCCTGCGGTGACGGTGGATGGTTACTCTAATACGGACTATGATCTCAGTTGGTCCAACAATATAAATGCCGGCTCCGAAGCGGTTGTCACGCTTACATTTAAGGGAAACTACAGCGGCAAGGTTGAACAAAAGTTTACAATCAGTCCCGCTTCCACTCAGAGTGTAAGAATTCAATTTGAGCGAGACGGTTACACCTACAACGGATCGGAACACAAACCCACAGTAACAGTTACACTGGGAGACGTTGTGCTGACATCGCAAGATGTGACGGTGGAGATAACCGATAACGTTTCTGCAGGCAATGCAAACATAACGGTAAAATTCGGCAGCAACTTCACGGGTGAACAGCGTACCGACAGCTTTGTAATTTCTCCCGCAAGTCTTACGTTGGAGGTTTCCGAACAGCAAGCTGTCTACAATGCGGAGCTTCGTCAACCTCAATCGCGCAAGGGTACAGATTACACACTCGACGGAGTATTCAATGACGACGATGTTCTTGTAGAATTTACCGTAGACAATGCGCGCGATGTGGGTAAATATGAGTTACACGCAGCTCTGACGGGAACAAAGGCAAACAACTACAAGCTTGCACAGTTGAATTTTGAAGAAAAATTTGAGATTACTCCTGCCCAAATAGACAGAATTGAAGTGACGAATCCCAAGGTTACCTATACGGGCAAACAAATTGAACCGGGCATAAAAGTATATGCGGGACAATTGGAAGTGCCTGCAAACAACCTTGAAGTAACCGTTTCGAACAATATCAATGTGGGACAGGCTAATATCCATGCAGCAGCAAGCGGCAATTTCAGCGGCGAGTTGGACGCGGAATTTCAAATCGTTGCGGCAGATGTAAGTAATGCAAGCGTAACGCTTTCGGATGCCGGTAAGCAGTTTGTATACAACAAACAGGCACATATGCCCGATGTAACGGTAACGCACAACAGCTTCACATTTGATGCACAAAAGGACTATAAAATAAGCTACACAAACAATATAAATGCAGGTGTGGCAACCGTTAGAGTTGAATTCAATGGTAACTTCAGCGGCAGCAAGGAGATCTCATTTACGATAACTCCCAAATCGCTCACTGTGCAGTTGTTCAAACAAGACGTCGTTTACAACGGAAAAGCACAAAGCGCGGCAAGCTCCTCGGATAAGTACAGTATCGAAGGATTGGAAAGCGGAGATTCCATTACATTGCAATTGAGGTCCGTAGCTATTGTTGACGTAGGGTATGCGGATATCACGGCAATACAGCAGGGGGACGAAACAACACTTAAAAACTACAGCATCATCGACAATATGCTGAAACTCAGCAATGGGTTTGAGATTACGGCGTTAGACATCACAGACAAGAATGCTACTGTAACAGTAAGCGGCGAGTATGTGTACAACGGAAAACAACAGCAGCCTATCAACAGCAATATTTCCGTCAAGGTTGATGAAATGGATGTTACGTTTGATACCGTTGACTATGGACGCAATGTAAACGTTAGCGAGGGCGGAAGCGTAACAGTGCATGCCGTAGGCAACTTTACAGGTACAGCAAGCGGAACCTTTGTCATTACAAAGGCCGGAGTGACAGTCAAAGCAGACGACAAGCACAGTCCCGCGGGAGAAAAACAGGTGGCATTGACTGCCAAAGTATCCGTTGGAGAATTGTATGATGACGGCAACACGATACTCAGCAGCTGTCTTACATTCAGTCTAAGCCGTGATGTGGAAAGCGCTCCCGAGGGTACGCACATTGTCATAACAGTTACCTACCAAGACGACGGCACCGCTGCAAACAGCAACTACGAGGTGACAACGGCTCCGAGTGATTACACAATTACTCCTGCGGTATTCGGAAATATATCCGTGCAGGAAATAACAACCACCTACGACGGAGAAAAACATGAAGTAACTGTAAGCGGCACTCCTGACGGCTCGAAGGTTACGATAACATATTTGAAAGGTGAGGTAGAGTCGGATCCGATAGATGTTGGCGTATATACGGCAAAAATCAATATAAGCTGCCAAATCGAAGGAAATGATTACAGTACGGAAATCACCTCATCGGTAACAATCAACAAAAAAGCCGCAAGTATTAAGTTGAATAAGCAAAGCAAGGAATACAACGGAACAACTCTTAGCGTAGATACGGACGGCAAGTGGAGTTGGGGCGACGAGGTTTTGGAAAAGGACAAACAGCAGCTGTCGGTAACTCTTGCGGGAACGGGCAGAAATGTCGATTTGTACCGTATCACGGCAACTGTAAGCGGAGCCAAAGCGGGCAACTATGATTTTACGGCTTCTCTCATATTAGAGAATGGCTTTGAAATAACCGCTAAAAATGCCGAACTCAAGATCTACGATCAAAGTGCAATATACACAGGATCGATGCTCCACGTTCAAAACGGAACAGAATATTATTCTTTGACCGGAATAGTATCGAATGACAATTTAACCGTCACGCTGCAAGCCAATCTAACCGATGTCGGGCATACGGAAATAGACGCCGTTGTCGGAGGAACTCATGCGCGCAATTATAATGTAACGGTTACAAAGGGCACTTTCACCGTTAAACCCATGACTGCGACAGGCGTCGCAATGGTTTCAGTAAACGAAAGCTTCTTCTATGACGGCGAACAAAAAATGCCCTTGCCTACGGTTGCGGTAAATGCAAAAGTGCTGGAAAAGGACAAGGATTACACGCTCGAATACGAAAACAACATTGATGCCGGTTTTGCTGCAGTAAAGGTGTTGTTCAAGGGCAACTATACAGGAGAAGCTTCCAAGGAATTTGAAATCGGACGTCGCAGCGCCAAGGTCATAATAGAGGGTACGTACAGTGTGGTCTACAATGGACATGCTCAGAGCGCCGAATCGGCGTCAAATTGGAAGTTTGATAATGTATTAGACGGTGACATATCTGGTTTGAAAGTAGTACTTGTGGGTACCGGCACCGACGTCGGCAATTACAGTATTTCGGCAGTCGTCAGCGGTGAAAAAGTTCACAACTACAATTTTGAAACGCAGGACGGCGAGCATGCGTTTGTGATTACTCCTGCACAAATAACCGGAGTGGAAGTTATCGGCAGCTATATCTACAGCGGCAGTGAACAAACAGTACAAGTCAACGTTTGGGCTGGTGAGCTAAAGCCGGAGCTTGGCGAGTATCGTATAATTTATGCCGATAAATCGGATCGTATCAATGTAGGAACGGTTAAATTTACAGTAGAAGGCTTGCACAACTACGGAGGCAAGGTTGAGTCACAATTCAACATCGAAGCAAAACAGGTGCAAAATCCTGTAATCACCGTGGATGTGGCTACTTATACCGGTGTGGAGGTATCTCCGGCGGTATCTGTCAATCTCGACGGCAAGCAGCTCAAATCGGGCATTGATTTCACAACAACCTTCAAAAACAATGTAAATGCAGGCAGCGATGCAGAAGTTACGCTTACCTTCCAAAACAATTACAAGGGCACGGCAACTAAAAAATTTACGATAGATCCCAAAAATGCTGCCTTGATTGTGGAAACGCAGCAATTGGTGTACAATGGCTCTTTACAAAATGCCGCCAACAACTACAGTTTTGAAGGCATAGCGGAGGGTGACAGAAACGGCTTGTTTGCAACGGTTAAAGGCACCGGCAAGGATGTCGGACAATACGATGTAACAGTAACAGTAGAGGGTGACAAGGCTTCCAATTACAATTTCGAAATTCGCAAAAATGACGGCGCATTGGTTATTGTGCCCGCGCAAATCGACAGCTTGCAAATAGTGAGCAATCACATTTACAACGGTACCGAACAAACGCCGGATATCGTTGTAAAAGCCGGTACGCTAACAGTAAATGCGGATGACTATGATGTTAGTTATGGGCAGGATCGTATCAATGCTGGTTCGGTTCAGGTGACGGTAACAGTCAAAGAAAACAAAAACTTCACAGGTACGCTAAATGAAAGCTTCACAATTGCAAAGGCGGCAATAACTGGGGCTGTGGCAAACGGCGTCTATATTTACGATCGCAGCGAACAATCGGTAAAATTGACAGTAACCGCACAAAACAATCTTACTCTTACCGACAATGATTATATCGTAACTTACAACGGCAACCGTACAGATGTTGGAAATGTCACTGTTACCGTGACTGCAAATGCCGAAAGTAACTTCACCGGCAGCACAGTGGCGTCATTTGAGATAATCGCGGCAGAAGTCACCCAAGTGACAGTCAATGAAAGCGAACTCGTATATGACGGAACTGCAAAGAAAATAACTCTTACGGTCAAGGCCGGAGATTTGATTCTTCGGGAAGGTGAATACACATTAAATGATAATCGCGGCGGAGATATGATCAATGCAGGCGATATAACCTTTACAGTGTCAGGCAAAGATAATTTTGCGGGACAAGCTTCTGTTACCGTATCAATTGCTAAAGCAAGTATAACCGATGTAACGGTAAGCGGTTCCTACGTCTACAACGGTGAGGCACAACGCGTTACATTTACGGTAAAAGCGGGTGCACTAACTCCCGGCAGCACGGATTACACCGTGGAATACAAAGGCAATCTTACCGATGCCGGAACGGTGGAATTAGTCGTCAACGGTATCGGCAACTATCAGGGTAGTGCGACTGCAAGCTTTGTCATTGCCAAAGCTACAATTACCGTGAGTGTAGCCGACAAGCAATCCGTATACGGTGACGCATTTGAGCAGTTGACATTCAGCTATACCGGATTGCTGGAGAAGGATGCAGACAGCGT
>CANRHP010000052.1 GCA_947630455.1 uncultured Clostridia bacterium | reverse complement strand
ACGCTGTCTGCATCCTTCTCCAGCAATCCGGTATAGCTGAATGTCAACTGCTCAAATGCGTCACCGTATACGGATTGTTTGTCGGCTACACTAACGGTAATCGTGGCTTTGGCAATGACAAAGCTTGCATCGCTGTTGTAGGTAACGTCGTAGTTTGTGTTGTCCCATGTCAATGTCAGCGCATAGCTGCCGGCATACATTCCGCCACCCACAATTTGAATACCGAGAACGTCGTTGTTGTAAACTGTTCCTTGCACCGTGTACAATGTCGGATCGGAGGACGCGCTTTGAAGCTGTCCGTTGTAGATTGTATTTTGATCGCTCAACAAAACGTTTACTGTTGCTTTGCCTATGATGAGCAATGCTCCGGTGATGTTCACATCGTAGTTGGACGCCTTGTCACCGCTCACTTCGGCAGTGATAGCATATTCACCTACGGTTATTCCGCTTCCCTTGACGGAAACATTGAGAATATCTCCGTCAATCTCGTCTATAAGCTCATAGTATTGTTTGTCGCTCGACGCATTTTGCAATGCGCCGTTGTAGGTCACATTTTGATCGAGAAGCTTCAATTCGACAGCCCTTGCTGCAATGCGGAAGGTTTTTGTTTGCTCTCCGCTGTAGTTGCCCTTGAAGGTTACCTTTGCAACTGCCGAATTGCCGGCGTTGATATTGTCAGAGTAGGAAACTTCAAAGTCTTGTTGCGCATCCAGCGCTTTGTCACCCAATAACACCATTACCGCAGGCTGCTGCGCCTGTCCGTTGTAAACGGAGTCATTTGCGACGGTGAGTATCGCCGTGGATACGGGCAACGGAGTGATGGTAAATTCGGATGAAAGTTTTCCGCCGAAGTTGTTATGCGCCTCCACCGTAAAGGACACCGCGCCTACATTGATACGGTCGGAGCCCTCCGCATAAGCAACATCGTAGTCAACGGCGGTAACCTCCAAAGCTCCTGCCCAGAGCTTGATCTGAACTGACTGTTCACTTTCGCTGTACACATAGCTACCCAGCACCTCTACTTTCGTGACGGCAGCGGGAGTGATTTCAAACGCGTGTGTGCCATGTTCCGTACTAAAGTTGTAGTTGTCGGCTCTTTCGCCACTTACTTCTGCGGAAATGTCGTACTGTCCAACATCAGTTCCGCTTCCGCTGAGCACCACGTTCAAACCGTTTTTATCCTTCTCCAACACATTGCCGTCAAATGTCCACTGCGCCTTGGCTGCGGATTGTTGTTGACCGTTGTATTCAACGCTGTATAAGCTCACCTCAACCTTTGCGTTACGTCTACCTATTGTAAACGTTTGAGAGGTGCTGCCGCTGTAATTGCCCTTGAAGCTCACCGTTACGGTCGCTTCGCCCGCGTCAACGTTACTGTTGTAGCTAAGAGTATAATCTTGCTCATTGACGAGGGGTACTCTGTCCAAAACAACATTGGGAACAGGTCTGTGCTCCTCTCCACTGTAGGTAAAGCTACCGTTTACAGACACAGAAGCGCCGCTTGCTTCCTTCGGTTCAATATTAAATGTTCCGTTTGTTACCGCTATCTTGTAATTGGAAGCTGCGGTACCGCTTATGATAGCGGTAATTTGTGTACTGCTTACATCTGTTGCATTGCCCTGCAGCGTAACGGTTACGTCATCGTCTGCGCAAATGCCCGTTAACGTATATTTGGAGCTGTCGGTATCTACGCTAAGCAAGCTGCCTGTGTAGACCTTGGACTGATCCTTTATTACTAACTGAGCGTCTTTTTGAGTTATTACAAAACCGTGCTCCAATGTCGTAGACTCACCGAAATTGTAGTTGCCCGCTTTGGCACCGCTTATCGCTGCCGTGATCGTGTAATCACCGACATTTCTACCGCTGCCGCTGAGCTGTACCGTGAGGCTGTCTCTATCTGCAGATATAACCTCGTCGCCCCAACTCCAATTACCATCGGTAACTACCTGTTGCAGACTTCCGTTGTAGACAACGGTCTGGACATCCAGCTTTATGGTCGCCGATTTTGTTGTAATTCTCAACGTAGCTTCCTGATCCGTTGTGTACTCATGATCTGACGTGAGTACAACGTGCACCTTTACCGAGTAAACACCAACGTCGATGGGTTCGCCGGGCAGCTGCTCAGCGCCTTTGAAATAGGTGTAGGTGCACACTGCGCCTAACGGAGCACCGGAAACAGTCAACCCGTGAGCGCTGCCGTCATAAACTACGCTTCCGCTTTCAAACTTCATGTCCTTGAATACCGCGTCGGTAATCGTGTAGGTTCCGTTTTCGACGTGAACGGTATAGTTGCTGTTTGCCTCGCTGCCATCCGATTCGTAGGCAGCAACAATTGTGAGTTTTGCCCCGGACAAAGCGGATTTAACATCTCCGTCTACGTGCAATTTTACACTTGCCAAGACTGTGTTGCCGTCCTGAAACAGCTCGCCCTCAATAAGCGAAGCGGTCAAAAGCTCTTGTTCTTCTCCCTGAGGACTGCTCTTGCTGTCTGCCCGAACAGTTACGCTTGCGGGGTTGATTGCAAAGGTTACCGTTGCACTGTCCGTAAAGTTGCCGGTACCGGTGACGGTTACGCTGCCGCCTTCTTTGACAGTTATATTTGTACCGTATGCAATATCAAAAGTAATTTCACCCTCAATGCCTTCAACAGAAACAGATACAGAACTCTTAGTCGGGCGCTGCTGTTTCGCATTGTAGGTGTAAGATCCGCTTACTGTGACCGTCGCTCCCTCCAGACTCAAAGCTTCTACCTTGAAGCCGTTCTTTAGAGTGAGCATCTCGGAAGCGATACTGTAGTTGTGCAGCGTTACGTCGTCGGCTGCTGCGGGAGTTGCCGTTATGTCCGCCGATCCCACATTGGTGAGCGGCGCAGATGTCAAATTGAGCGTTATTACATCTCCCTGCTCAAGACCGTCAATACTGTACTTATCCGATGAGTTTGCCGCACTTTGCGCCTTTTCGTTGTAGAAAACTTTTTGTTCGCGCAGCTGCACCGTCAACGGCTTGGGACTTATCGTAAAGCTTATTTGTACGTCGCCCGTAAAGTTGCCCTTGAAGGTTACTTTGATATGTGCTTCACCGGCATTTGTGTTGTTATCGTAGGTGACGTCGTAGTCTGTTTGTGCATCAAATGTAAAGCTGTTGTGCGTTACCTTTACAGCCGGGGTATAAGCTGCCTTTTTGTATACGAAGCTTTCCGCTTTGTCAAGCAGCTCTACAAGAGCATTGCTTACATCTGCAGGTTCAATTTGGAAGCTGCCGGTCAATTCGCCTTTGAAATTGCCCTTTGCTGTAACCTTGACCTGCGCCGTACCGATATTTGTATTGTTTGTTGTTTCTATATCGAAGTCGCCTGCGCTCAACTCAAGCGTACCGGCGTACACCTTAACCTGTCCGTCGATTTGCGAACCGGTATACTTGCAAGTGGCATTCAGCACTTCCAGTCTGTCTATTTGGGCAGGCTCCACAACAAATTTGTCCGCATAGCTCGTAACTGCCAATTGGTAATTTGCAACTTTTTGAGGATCTCCCTCAAGAGCTGCGGTAATCGCATAACTGCCGGCATTTTTGGCATTGGAAACAGAAAGCTTTACCGTTACATTGTCCTCTGCTATCAGTCCCTGTACAGTATAATCGACACCGGGACGGGAGGAAGCATCCAGATTTTTGTTTTGATAGGTCGCTTTCTGCTCGTTTACCGTCAATGTAACGGCAGCCTTAGCTATGCTGAAGTGATCTACGCGTGAGCCGCCGGTAAAGTTGCTTCCAAACTCTACAGTAACATCCGCCGCACCGGCATTGATGTTGTTTGTTATACGCACCGTCACATCGGGCGATGTCAGCACAACGTCTCCCAATTTAACAGTCACATCGGGATTGTGAGCCTGTCCGTTGTAGGTGTAGCCGCTCCTTTCAAACTCCACCGTGACGGACGTGCTGTCCGCAGGGTTGATTGTAAAGGTTTTGGTAACGCTGCCGGAATAGTTGCCTTGGAATTTAATCGTAACTTTTGCATTGCCGGCATTGGTGTTGTCAGACCAGTCAAGAGTGTAATCCGTGTCCTTGGTGTACCCGGGTATAGTAATATTGGGCGTTTGCGCTTTTCCTGTGTAGGTAACTGCAGGCAGCTGCAGAGCTACGTCGTCTACATTCTTGGGGGTGATGGTAAACGTAACAGTTACCGAGCCCTCAAAGTTGCCCATACCCTTAACAGTAACGGTACCTGTATCCTTTACAGTCAGATTTGTGCCAAAGCTCAACGAGTAGTCAACATTTTTTTGCAGCTGTTTACCGTTGTAGCTCACAGTCGGTTCGGGCATAAGCTGACTGCCTGTGTATTCCTGCGAGGCTGCCAGCTGTACGTTTTCCTCGCTAAGATGAGCGGGGATAACCTTTATCTTGCGGGTGACGGAAGCCTTGTAAGCCTGTACATCAACCCAATAGGCGTTTTCAAGTACAATTGTCATATCGTAGCCGGCATCGTTTACGTTGGTAAACGAGTTAAATTGCAATGTCGCTTTCACACTGCCGAAGATATCCTTGCCGAGCAATTGAGAAATAGCCGCTTTTATTTCCGCTTCGGTAATCGCCGTGCCTGTGTAAACCACGGTGCCGAAATCCGTTGGCAAATAAATCAACGTGCGAGTCTCATTGCTGTCGCAGCCCACTGCGGTGCAGTGACGGGTGACAGTTGTAATCGGATTTTCCACAGAGGGGAGATCGTCACCGTCACGGAAAGTCCATTGTATGTCGTGTTGCTTGTGCTCGATCATCCAACCGCCATGCATACCCTCTACCTCGGGCAACGTAGTTGTTTCCAACTGGTGAGGCTGACTGCTGCTGTGCGGTGCCGTGTAGCGAGCAGTGCCGATTTCGTGCTTGACAGTCACGCCGGGCAAAGTCCAAGTGCAGTCGGCATTTTGAGACACATAGCTGTGACCGGCAACAAGCTTGACAAGCTTTCCATTTACATTGTCCCAAATGCGAGCCGAGGACGGAAACTCCGCATAGTTGCAGTCGTAGGTACCTAAGCCGCCGTCTACAACCGTTCCTTCCAATATTACTTCCGCGGCGATATTGAGACGTCCCTTTGTGCCTGTAGTTTGTACAGCGCCAAGGAAGGTTGTGTTCTTATCGGATTTGTTGTTGACGTTTACCGTACCGTTGACAATAAACTGTGCGGTAGCCGAATAACCTGCGCCGGTCAGTTCGCTTACCTGCGGATAAATTCCACCGCTCATGGTTTGCTGAATCAGTCCGTCGTAGATAAAGAAATCATCGTTGATATTGAGAGTAGCGCTTTCCGCCACAGTCAATACCGCGCCAGGCATCAGCTTGTAGGGGTAATTCATATCGAACACGCCGCTTTCAAGCAGAATGTCGAAGTTGTAGGGAATGGAGAAAGCCACCTGCGACGTGTTGATACCAAGCGGAAATTCCATATAGTTTGCGCTTGCCCCGCCATGAAGCGTCATATGAGTAAGACCGACGCTTTCATATCCCAAGCATTCTCCTGCGCCTTCGATATTTTTGATGACTCTATCTGCGTCATAGGTCATATGCGCATAGGATCCTTCTCCCTCAAGAAGGATTATCGCCTTGCGGTCGCTGTAGCTGGCGCCGGCATAGGAAATGAAGGGCTCATCCATTGTGTGGATGCTGCTCCAGAAATAGAGGCTGGCATGACCATAGAGAATACCACCATAATATATGGTATAGTCGCACTCGATGTTGATCATCGCATACCGCCTGAAGGGCACCTGATTCTTTCCAAACAGATCCTGAGTATTTGAACCGCCTGCATAGTCGAGGATGAGGAAGGGCTGATAGAGATAGCCGCCCGAGCGAACATTTATTTCGCCATCCCCTGTCACTCTGCCGTAAACGTCGAGAATTCCTCCGTCTTTCACATTGATAATACCGTTGTTGATGAGGTGCGAATATGCGCCTGAGGTGTGTGCCTGCGCGGAGCGGTCGCCGCGGTGAAGCGTTCCGCCGATATAGAAGTTACCCAAAATGGTTGCTTGGACGCCCGGCGCAATGGTAAGCGTACGGTATCTGTATTTTGTTTCGTTGGCGCCATACCAAGCCATCTGGTTGGTTGTTGTGCCCGCTTTTACATAGTACTGATTGGAAGCGTTCATGGGTAGAATGAGATCCACGTCCTTGGGAACAGTGAAGCTTTCTTCGATGGTGCCGTAGTCCTTGATGATATATATGATTTCGTTTGATTTCGCCTCATCGCAAGCCTGTTTGACAGTAGCGTAGAACTTTCCCTCATTACGGGCAATGTAAGTACCCGTGGGCGCCACCCAAGCATAGATAGGAGCATTGGTCTTGCTGACTGTAAACGACCATGTTGTTGCAGTGGACATAAGCTTATCGTTCATCACCCAGCCGTAAAATTGATAACCACCGCCAATATTACCAATGGTGAGCTTTACCTCATTGCCCATTGCCACGTTTGCACCCGTTTGGATAGACTCTTTGCCGTTAAGTGCGGTTATGGTTGCTCCGGAATGATTCTCGCCGTAGTCCTTTACCGAAAACGAAACATTCGCGTCACCGGTATAGAACCCAATGTTGCGGATATAGCAGTGCTGACTTGCTGAATCCGCGCAAAAAGCGAGCCACATATCGCCCTTGCTGACAGGAATTTGGCAACGCAGCCAACCGTCATCGAGCACGGTGACGTACTTGGCGTCGAAACTCGGGGTCGCATATCCGGTATCAGGATCATTTCCTGTGGCAAGCTGTGCAAATGTTCCGTTTGCAATGTAGGGTTTGACGTTTCTGCCGTAGATATATTGTTTGGTGCCGGGCGTTTTTTCGTCAGTGGGTATAAGACCCTTGACGCTATAGAGCAATCTGCCGTAACGTATCTCGTCACCAGTGGAGTCAAGAAAATACCTACCGTTGAGATGAACCTCAAAGGTGATTGATCCCGCCGTCGGGAATGTAAATTTAATTTGCGAAACGGAGTACGCAGCCGTAAACGCTTTGTAAACAAAAGTTTCCGTAGTGGAAAGTTCTGGAGCAAAACGCCATTGGTTTATTGTATCGTGCGCAAGTGTAAAGGGTTCACTGTCCGCCGTCTTGAGGTTTTTCATCCCTGCGATTTCATCTGAAGTCCCGGGCTCATCGATTACGATGTTGAATGTGAGCGTGGGTTCGCTGTAATACCCCTTGACATAGGTCGACACTACCACTTTGGTATCTACTGCTACGTCTTCCAAACCAAAGCCGCGCGTATTGCCGACAAGATCGCCAACATCGCCAACTGTGTCGGAAGCAATGCTATTACCATTCACTTTGACAGTATATTTCACGGTGATATCTTCCGAAGACGGCTTGAATTGGTCAAAGATGAAAGCGAGTGTGTTAGACGTTGCAAAGGGAACATGGATGATACTTCCATCTTCGATCACAGCAGTTTCATCCTCCTTCCCCTCTACCGACTTGGTGAGATTAAGCCGTTCAATGGGAAGCAAAACCTCCTGGAATTCGACCTTGAGGTTGGGGTCGGTAGATTCATAGCTGCCGTTGCTGATGCCGGTCATAGTGAATTTGATCGTTGCTTTGACCGATTGATCTCCTCTGTTTCCGCTGTACACCAGGGAATCGCCGCTTCCGCTTCTCAAATAGCCGAACACTGCACTTGTACGCCGCGTGGGGTCGGCGGTGGAGGCGATATCCTGCTTGGCAACAAACTCAAAATGTCCGTAGTAACCCTCCAGCGCTTCCAGCGTTTCTCCGGAAGATATTCGCGTCCCTTCCAGATAGACGTCGCCCAGTCGCTCGTCGTATTCGACCGTATATTGAATGAGAGCGTCTGAGTCCTGGCTTGTGCTTATGCGCAGGTTCTTTACCTCGCAAAAGTGTGTATAAGTTGAAGAATAACTGTATAGATAAAACTGAAAAGTCAGCTTGTGATATCCATCTCCAATGGCGTGTATCGTACTCTCTTGGAAAGTTTTCTCCTTAACACTGCTCGAGTACGAATTACTGGATAATTGTTCTACTCCATCTACAAAGACCTTAAAATTGTTCCAAGAAGTACTTGAGTGATAGGCGTAATCGAATTGGATCCACTTGTCCCCTTTAAATTCAAAGGTCAGTGTACCCGTCCATTTTGTTGTAGAAGAATATTTATCAAAGTCAATAGAATAGATATCTCCATCGCTTGATGTCGTCTTAGTCCAATATGTTTCTTTAGTGTTGTTTAACGTTTCCAAAACACCGTGATATCCGAAATAGGCCACGTACTCCATCTCGCCATTCGGCCGTGCAATTTCAAAGACCGAATCCTCACTGACGATCTCGCCGTTGATATTGTCGTACCAATAGAGAAACTCGTATTCATCGTTGGGTATCGCCGTAAGCGTAACAGGTTCTTTAGAACTGCAGTAATGATTTGAAAATTCTTTTTCTGTTTCACCGTCGTTCAGCTTAATGCTTCCGCTCATAGCGTCGTTTACGGAAGCGGAGATGATCGCCATGGGAGAAAGCCCCTTTATTGTAGCAGACCCATACGCCTCTCCGGTTTCTTCGGGGTAACCGTATTCAGGTTCATAGTAATAAAATTCGAATGTAACGATCGTTCCTTCTGATGCATACAAAGAAATGATGCAATCCTGTGCCGATACCGACCGTCCTTCCTCAAAGATCTCATCCAATGCACCGCCATATCCAAAATAACAGCCGCCATATAAGAAATCGGCGTAGGGGTAAATCACAAAATCAGCCAACCATAGAGAATAATCAATAGTAAATACTACATAGCCGGTTTTTGTGATCGTCAATTCAAAAAAGTAATCATCGTTTTCGTTCGAACACTTTTGATAGTAATTGCCCGATTCTGCATCGTATTCAAAGTCGCTGGAACTTACGATATATTCCCCGACTTCCTCGGCTTTCTTCAAGCCCGTAATGTTGACATTAGAAGTATAATATCCGTCATAAACATAATCATAATTTTCATCATCCCAAGATGAATCGAAAGTCAATTCGAATACGAGCGTGTCACATCCCAAAGCATGAATCAAGGCGGCATCGATAGTGACGTCGCTCACAATTTCACGGTATTCACTTATATCATTCGGTATTGTATAAAGATATATTAAATCACTTCCTTGAGCCGCACTGATTATCAGCTGCGCGCCCGAGCCTAAATCCGCGTTTACATTGAAATTGATTAGCCCCGTCTCAGAGACATTCGTCAGTGACATCGTGACATACTCATATCCATATTCGGAGCAAACACGACCATGCCAACTATTTTCGTAATAATCGTAATAAAACGGCTCATCACTCATACCCGCTTCGAACCACGTTTCGTTTAGCACATAATCTGCCTCTTCGGGAGCATAACCATTTACGGTAAAGGACGCTGTACTGCTGTCGGAATCTGAGTCCGGATACAATGTAACCGTGAGGACTATTCCCTCCTCAACGGAAAGTGAAACTGTTTCCGATACCGTATCAGTGTCTGCTCCGGACCATGAATATTTTTCCTCGCCGTCGTATTCTACCGATAGATACGTACCGCTTTCCTGCAAATCGGCAGTAAAGTTTGCAATAAAATTGCCACTCGATGTGAAGGTGAGATATAAAACTTTGTTACACCAATCCGAATCATCCGCGTTCGCATAGAAACAATTCCTATCCATGTCATAAAACCAGGGTCTCTCCCCGTCGGAAGAATAGTTCAATTGATATTCGCCTGAATAATAATCTGCAATAACAAACTCGGCACTGCTTTCAGCATTACCGATAAGCTTGTTCAGCAAGGGCGTGCCGCAAAGGACTGTCAAAACCAACGCCAACAGCACAATTGCGGACAATATACCGATAATTGTCCTTTTTTGGGTAGTATTCATTTTCTTTCTCCTAATTTTATCCTCTTGAAGTTTCTCCTAATTCATCGCCTCAAAGGAGGCACCGCTTTTCTTGCTTGTTATGGATTTGTATAAAATATGTAACAAAA
>CANRHP010000051.1 GCA_947630455.1 uncultured Clostridia bacterium | reverse complement strand
GAAGGAGAACATGCTACTTGCGATGACCTTGCTTCTCACGTCACCCTTGCCGGAGCACCAATAAGTCACACTTATTCGGAGAAGCCGACGAGCAAAGACGACACATACCACACCGGAACTTGCGCCATCTGCAAAGCCACCTTTGATGAGGAACACACTGGAATGGACGATAACACTTGCGACGACTGCGATTATACAAAACAAAAAAGCACTAGTTCATTAGAAATAACCTTTACAACATTAAACATGACTAAGGAGAATTCTTTAGGTAATGGTTCTCATGCGATTAATGGAATTACAATTTCGTGGACAAATGCAAGTAAGTGGACATACTCAAATACAAGTTACCTGCAAATTGGTTCGGGCAGCAAAACAGGATCAATGCAAAACACATCAGCATTTCCGGGGCGAATTACAAAAATAGAACTATTTACTACAACAGGCAGTCAGGGCAATCCCAACAATGCAACAATAACTTTTGGAACGAGTTCTAGTAGTATTAAATCAGATAGCTGGACAACTGCGTTTAATTCAACAAAAGGAGCCTCAGATTCTCACGAATTGTCTGCAAGTTCTAACTATACGTTTTTCAAACTAGCTCAAACAAAAGGTGGTTTCTACGATAAAATAGTTATCACATATGAAACTGATTAAATAATTATATGAAACATTAACATGGGGCGGAGAAATTTCTCCGCCCCTCATGTTGTTATCTAATATGTATTTGTTTATCCCCAAAACTCAATTGTGTTGATAAGGATACGCTTTGACGATGAGGCTATTGTTATATCTTTTGTCGAGCCAATTTCAAAAGTATAATCTTTAAAACTGGTTGTCAATGTCGCCGTTGTTTTACTACCTATTGTGACATCCATGTTGCCTGAATCGCCACTGTATCTTGCAGCGGAAATTACTATTTTTACGACTTCAGACGGAACAGTAAATTTAATATTGCCGGTATTGTTTTTTGATCCAAGTCTAATTCCAACATCACTATTTATATAAGCACCATAGTAAACCTGTGTTTTCGAAGTAAATTTCAGTGTATAGGAACCGTTTGTTGATTTAATTGTATTTTCATCAACCCAGCCGCCCAGTTTATCTTTGTTAAAGCTATCGCCCGCTGCAGCGCTACCTTTAGCCGTACCCATGTCGAATGTTGCAAGCAGAACGGGCCCCTTTTTAACTTCTGCATTGCATTTGTCACATTTTTCGTCGACAGGATCAAGATCAAAATGTTCTTCCTTGGACTGATAACCACATTCTTCGCATTTGACGGAATGCGTTTCAGCATCCGTGGGTCCTGTGGCATCATACACGTAATGGTGTTCATCTGTTAATACATCTTGACAGATGTCGCACTCAGCCATATGTCCTTCTTCTCCGTCCTCAATATACTCCGAATAAGTGTGACATTTTGTGGGTAAAGGCGCGAAAATTATTTTAGCCAAATGCAGTGTGTTTTGCAATATTTCGCAAGGGGGCGTCAGCGCTTTATTACAAAATTGCACACTGTGTTAGCGCAATATTTTACGTCGATTTGTCATAAAATTTTGCTTTTTGTAAAGTTTTGTCGGAGCTATTGACTTTATGCACATTGTATGCTAAAATCATTACGAAAAAACAGCAAAAATGTCAAAATTTCGGAGTGCAAAATGGAAATCAAACGTGATTTATATCTCAACAAGCTTGTGGCACGCAAACACAACAAGCTTATCAAGGTAATAACCGGCATCAGACGTTGCGGAAAGTCCTATTTACTAAACAATTTGTTTTGTCGTCACTTGCAAGAGCAAGGAGTAGATGATTCGCATATTATCAAGGCGGCGTTAGACAGTGTAGCAAACGAGCATTTGCTCAACCCTCTTGCACTCTACAACTGGGTAACAAATCAAATGTCAGACAGCAGCGACTATTATATTCTGCTGGATGAAATTCAGCTTGTAAACAATTTTGTCGGAGTTCTCAACGGTTTGCTGCAGTTGCCCAACGCAGATATTTATGTCACGGGAAGCAATTCGCGATTTCTCAGCAGCGATATAGTTACCGAATTTCGCGGAAGGGGCGACGAAGTGCGTGTGTACCCGCTTAGCTTTTCGGAGTTTTGCTCGGTGTATGACGGGGACAAAGCCTCCGCGTGGCGCGACTACTATACCTACGGAGGACTGCCGCTTGTACTGCTGCAACAATCGGACGAAGCAAAGGAAAGTTATCTCAAAGGGCAGCTTGCCAATGTGTACATCAACGACATTGTGCAGCGCAACAACGTTCAAAACTTACCTCAGTTAAATGTACTTACGGAAATAGTTGCATCCAATGTGGGTTCTCTCACCAATCCGCTAAAGCTTTCCAATTCGTTCAAAAGCATGGCAAACAACAGCATTTCGGATAAGACCATCGCAACCTATTTGGGGTATATGGAGGACGCTTTTTTGGTGCAAAAATCCCGCAGATACGATGTAAAAGGCAAAAAATATCTGTCCTCGCCCAGCAAATACTATTTTGTCGATCTTGGATTGCGAAATGCCGCACTAAACTTTCGTCAACAGGAAGAGCCTCATCTTATGGAAAATGCAATTTACGTAGAGCTGCTGCGCAGAGGTTTTTCGGTGGATGTAGGCATCGTGGAAACACGCGGCGACAACTCGGATCAACGTACTGCCGAGGTGGATTTTGTTGCAAACAGAGGCAGCAAACGCTACTACGTGCAATCTGCCTATTCTATGCCCACCGCCGAAAAAGAAGAACAAGAAAAACGTTCTTTGATTAACATAAGAGATTTTTTCAAACGATTGATCGTTGTGGGTGATTACATCAAGCCCAAACGCGATGAAAGCGGAATTGTAACAATGAGCGTCTTTGACTTTTTGTTGAACGAGGACAGCCTCGATTTCTGACAACAGAAAGTAAACCAAATTTGCACAATAAGATAACGAATGGGGCGGAGAAATTTCTCCGCCCCGTTGATTTGTTTATGAAATTGTTCTTGATGATTTTTTTATTTCCGATTGCTACATAAGTTTGTAAAGTTGTACATTATATTTATCGTCCATGTAACGGAATCTCATTTGATCAGAAGCAGTATTGAAGCTAAGATATTTTGAACCACATTTTATTGTTACATTACCATCATCTTTGAAAGTAATGCTGTTTTGATACGTTGACTCGTTAGTTGAAGTAAGTATTTTGTTGCCAGTGGTAGCTCCAATGTATACTTTATTACCTGTTCCCTTAATGTTTACTTGTATCGAGTAGTAGGTATTCTTATCTGTGATGATTACGCTGTTATTTTCCAACTCTTCCGAATAAGCAATTTCGCCGTTTTTAATGGTTACGGTAATAGTATTTTTAGTTGTGTCGACACCTGTGCCTAGGGATGCCTTAAATGCCAACATTGTATTATCTTTAACATATACAAACAGATATGTTCCCGTTTCAACCTTACCGGATGTTATTTGTTTGTAAACTTTTGCAGCGTTTTGTTTTCCGCAGGTGCAGTTACCGTTTTCGCCATCACTATTGTGAGGAGCGGTGTCTGTTGCATCACAATCTTCGCAAATCAAGTCATGAGTATCTTCACGCCAACCCTCGGTAAGAACAACTACCTTCCAATTATGCGTTTCGCTATGTTCGCATATTCCGCACGTGTGGTTTTGGTCATTTTGACTAGAATAAGTGTGACTTATT
>CANRHP010000050.1 GCA_947630455.1 uncultured Clostridia bacterium | reverse complement strand
GGGGGGGGGGGGTATCATAGGTACTACATACAAATGTGGAAACTATGCAAAACTAAAATTTAAGGAGGAAATATGACAAATACCAATACGTGGAAAAGGATTATTACGATTTTGCTGTTCACGATTTTGGTGGCAGCACTGACTTTTGCATTTGTGTACGACCCTAAAGGAACAGTAGTTGCCGAGGGTGATAGCAGCGTTACATTATCGTCTAAAGATGATGTTCCGCAATGGCTCGAAAGCGATACTGCTTCGGGCAAACGCTATGCGGTGGATTTTACTCAAATTGAATATGGCGTATCTCAGCAGATAGAGCTTACCTATAAGTTCACCGTACCGGAAAACGGCAGATATCTCAATTTCGGGTACTACTACAACGCATCATCTACCAAGATGCGCGTTAGCCTTTATGTAGATAATCAAGGAAGTACATCGGCAGATTTCAAACCGTTGAATTCTTATGGGATAAGCGATGGAGAAAATGTATCTAAATTCGTAAAATTTTTCTCCGAAGGAGAACACAGCATACGTATCCGTGTTTCTACAACTCCAGCCTATGAGAAAGCAGATACGGACGCATTTTTTGTAGAGAATTTTGAATTGTTGACGTATGACCAATTGGAATTCAAAGATATAACCTTCGATATTCCGGAAAATGTCACCTTGACGATGAAGAATGAGAACTTACCGGAAGAAAAAACCGTAACCGCCGAGGAAAATACAGCGCAAATACCTGTCGGACTGACGGGAATAGAATTTTCCGCAGCATTTCCCAGCGAAAAAGCTTCCGAAATAGACCCCGAACAAATGGTAAAAACACAATTCGGTGTGTATACGGGCAATTTCAAGGCGGACGGCGAAAATTGGAGCTGGACGAAGAACGGAACATTTTTTATTACCGCATATAATGGGGCATTAGGGATAAGAACTAGAGGAGCAAGTAATAACGACATAGTTGAGAATAATTATGTGTTGGAAGATGGCGAAACTCCTCATATAACGGCGACATTAAAAGAAAATATGCCAAAGCCGGAGGTTTCTATTGCAAAGTCTATAGACGGCGATTTGTCTCCGGAAGAAAAAATAGAAGATGATGAGGCTGTCGAGTTTGACTTCGGACATCAAAACGCCATGACTGTGCACATCAAGGCTTTTGACATGCTGACGCAAGACAATTACAAAGTAACAGTTGACGGTCAAGTTGAATCTCTGCACTATTTTGAAGGCTATTACAGCTTTGTGATGAATGACGTGTCGTCTAAAACAATAAGAGTAGAGTATATTTCCGATGATGATAAATTTATCACCTCCGATACATTCGGCAACTCCGTTTGTTGCGTGGATTTTACAGTAAAGGAGACAATAACCGGGGATATAAATACCATTGTTCACGAGGGTAAAGAAAATATCAGTGTGGAGGAAGTTATTCCCGATCGATATGAGAGATATATAATGCGTTGGGAATTTGACCCGAGTCGTTCCGAGGAAGACAACTATGCCTTTTTGGCAGGCTGCTCTTACAATTTGGCTCAAAACAAGGATGACTCCGGGATTTCAAAACTGATATTCAATATCAACTGTGAAAACGCGGGAATTTTGACTTTCGATTTCCAAATGGACGGCACATATACCACAGCTCAGCCCGGTTCATCTGTTGTATACTGTATGGGCGCGCTGTTGTTCAGCAGATTCGATCAGGATTTTTCTCTTAATCACCCTGGTAACGCTAACGCAAAACCGATGGAGCAACATATTGTAGAGGAAGATGCAAAAAAACTTGCTTGGGCAACAAGCTCTGACGGCGGGTACGATTCGATCGGTCTTGATAGCGCCGTGACCAGACTCGGAAACGGCTGGTTCCGCGCAAAATTCAATATTACTTCCGAAAATAAAAAGCTTTATTTGATGTTTGTAAGCGGAGACGGGGCTTTTCCGCGTCCTACGCACGACCAATATTTCTCCATTCGCAATGTCAATTATTTTGAAGGCACCGCCACCGCAAACATATCGCTTGGCGATGACTGCTTAGGAACATTTGACGCAACCTTGAACGGAGATTCTCAATTGGAACAAACTGCTCTGACGCTAAGCACCTTGACCATTGGCGACATCATACAATTGAAAGCAAATGTAGACGACAGCCAAAAATTCTACGGTTGGTTTATTGACGGCAGCTTCTATTCCGCAAATAAAGAATTATCCTATGAAATTTTGAAAAGAGAAACAAGCATTGTCGCTTATATCCAAACAAAAGGATATTTCCAGGCACGCATAGGCGATGTGTTCTACAAAAAAATACTTGGCGATGACGGTGCGCTAAAGGCGGCAGAAACCGGAGTGGAGCATTCCGTAATCATAACCGATAACAACATCGTTTTGGACGGAACATTTGAAATTCCGGAAAATGTTTCGTTGATTCTTCCTTTCAATGAAAGCGGTAGTTATTACGCAAACGGAACGGCGCCGGATGTCGATTGTCAAGAGCGAATTTCATGGGCTGCTGACAGCTTGATATCAAAATATAAGCGCTTGGAGCTTACTTTTGGTGCAAGTGCAAACGTAACCGTCAAAGGCAAGCTTGTTATCGGCGGCGTGATATATGCTCGGGGTCAATCCGCGCAGGGACACACTTCGGGCGCATATTCGCAGCTTATCAACAACGGCACGATTACGGTAGAAAAAAATGGTATTATGGATGTCTACGGCAGGGTGACAGGCGACGGAACTATAACAGTAAACGATGACGCCAAGCTTTATGAACCCTTCCTTATTCTGGACTTCGCCGGCGGCAGCAATACATTGGATTTGTTTACAGCAGGCATTACCCCGTTCAGACGTTATGCGATGATAAATATCGAATGTCCGATTACGATAAATTACGGTGGACAGCTCATCGGTCATGCAGGTCTGTGGGCGCTCAATATGCTTGTCACTCTTGACCAACCCTTCATAAGCGATGAAAACGGCGACGGTTTGGGCAGCGATACCATGATAATGCTCAAGCCCGGGACAAGCGTAACCATCACTTATGACTCGAGCAAAGTGGTCGGCAACGCAAGTGCGAGCAACAACACCGAGCTCATCGGTCAAACCACACTTCAATTTACAGGCAACGGCGAAAGCAGCGGTGCAAAATTCAGCTATATGATGTTTACCGCAATGGGAATTTCGATCCCCACATATACCGTCAATTTTGCAGTTCCTTACAACTTCAATATCAAGTTGGGCGGAAATAAAGCTTTGTATGAAACTTTGACCGACTTCATGATCATGCCCGGCGCAATAATTGAAGTTGAACAGAATGCAACCTTGCAATTGCACTCAAACGCTTACGTTTATGACGGACTTGTTCAAAGCGATTTGTCCGGCAAGAAATATCCTTCTGCTGACGAGCTCCAAACAGGCGGATACTCCAAAAACGGCAATCTCATAGTAAACGGCAAGTTGATTATTGACAAGAAGATTGCCAGACCGAAATTTGAGATCGGTTTCGGAGGCTCGTCCGGACAAGTTAAACCCGGTACAGAAGTTCCCGCTACATTCCTCGGAATAATTCAAACCAACGGAACAGGTTCGATTGAGATCGTTGAAGGAACTATCCTCAGCGGCAAAATCGTAGACGGCTTGAAAGAAAAGGCGAGCTCGGGTTACTACTTCGAGAGTGACTCGACTGCACGCGTATGGGACGCTGCGCACAATTGCTTTGGCGGTTTGGTTGCGGGCAAAACATATACGGCAAAAGGCGACGCGGAGTTCAAGCTCGGAAAGCTGCTCTATGCAACCGCGTTGGACGGCGAACAAACGCAGGAACTGGATCTCACGGATCAGACGTTGCACGGCAGCTGGATGGTGGTACACTCGGATCACCGGTTGAATTGGGCTCCGACGGAAGCCGACGCCAAACCGGACTCAACAAACAAAGTCACAGAGATCACGAGATATTGCAGCGAGCTTGGCTGTGATCACCATGAAACCAAAAATTTGTTTTACG
>CANRHP010000049.1 GCA_947630455.1 uncultured Clostridia bacterium | reverse complement strand
GATAAAGACCGGCTCCATGCTGCAATACGAAAGCTCCAAGAAGTACACTAAGCAGGGAGACAGCTATCTTGTAACTGGAACGGAAAAACGTCTTAACTCACTCACAGCGGAAACGCCGTATACTGAAAAGACAACAAACGAGACCATTCAAGGCAATGCGGAGTTTGCCGCTACCTTGAAGCTGGACGAGAGCTATTTTGAAAGCGGCTACAGCCTGAGTACAAACGGACTGACGGCAAACATCAGCAAGGAGCACCTTAAGGATGTTCTGACCCTCACTGACGCAGAGCTTACGGCACCGGTAGACAACGCCAAGCTTCAGCTGACGGTATCCGACGGTCACCTTACCTCTCTGACCGTAACCTACGACAGCGGCTCCAGCAGCGTAGCAATAACTTTGTCCTTTACCTACGCGGCATAAAGCATATAAAACTTTTAAAAAAACTCACTGCAAATTAAGCAGTGAGTTTTTCTTTTCGACCACACACAAGGTGGTTGTTTTCTCTGTAATTACCCCCCACCCCATTATTTAGGGCATTTTTGACTCTACAAAGCCTCTAAAAGTTTGAAAATGAAAAAATTTTCAAAATTTTTTGTTTTAATATTGGTTTAATTTATTGACAAATGCCAATGGGGGGGGGGTATCATAGGTACTACATACAAATGTGGAAATTATGCAAAACTAAAATTTAAGGAGGAAATCACAATGACGCACAGATTGCACGGAAAAACATTGCTCATAGCCGTTTTTGCGGTTGTGCTGGTGCTTGCGCTCGGCGCGGCGGTGTTTTTCAGCGTGGATTTTGACAAAGACGCTTTTGCAGAGCCAATCACCGTCAATATTCACACCGATGGCAACGGAAGTGCCGCTGCAAGCGGAGAAAGCATTACGTCGGCAGATCAAAACATTACCGTTTCGGTTGACGATGACGGTAAGCTTCAAGTAACAGCCACGCCTAACGAAGGCTATATCTTCAAGTATTGGTCAACGCGTGCCGACGGTACCACCGCTTTCTCTATGCTTGCCACGGACACTTTTACTTATGATGAATGTAAAAACTTCAGCAATTTATATGCTATATTCATCAGTGTGCCCAACGGAGCTGCAAAAATACAAGTAGCTTATAATGACTATCTTGGAGACGTTTACTTTTTTGCAGCTGATAAAACTGTAACCGAGGAACGAATAAAAGCACACGGCATACATCTGCAAAACGATGAACCAACGGAAATTCCCATGGATTCGGCAAGCGAAAGTTCTATTAGTAATGTAACATATTTAGCTGTTCCGAAAACAGAAATAGTATCCACTTTGGATAGTTCCAAGACGACATCTGCCGTTTTTAAAGAGTGGAAAGCCGATTATAAAATTGGTCAGGATCTTTTTGAGGCTAAATCTTTGCCTGAAATTGTCTATAGCGGTTCTTCCGTCACATCAGGTGGTAAAAGATATTATAAAAGCCATACACCTGTAGACCAAACTTTGTTTTCACCTTCGATTAGAAAATACGAAAAAGAAACATTTGGTTATTCTGTTCAGGCGGATAACATCACTCGGATCGACAACGGTACTTCTAGTGCGTGGCTTACATCCGAAGATGAAACTGCAATTTCATCATCGATTTATATCGATCTTTTAAAGCTTAAAGCAGAGTTTCAAGAAATTGCCATTGTTCCGGAAATTAATATTACGCCCAGTATAGATGGTGTTCCGGGTGATAAAATTATTGTAAATGAAAACGAAGGTACTGTGGGTATTGAATATAATCACAGTAATTCCATAACGTTTATTATAAACAACCCGCCACAGGCAAAAACTTGGAAATATAGTGTGACTGCCGAAAAACTTAAGCGTAATCTGCAATCCGGTGAAACGGAAGCAACGGATTCCGTATCGGTAGAGGACCTTGGAAATGACGTTGGTTTCAGCCTACAAAATTTGGAATATAATACCGATGTTGTTATTACGTCCGATTACGGGGAGGGCTATCTTCCAAACCCTGTTACGGTTCACGTAAAATTTAACATTGCTGACGGTATCAAAAACATAATTTCAGCCAATTCTTCCGCAATGGAAATTGCAGATGATGTAGGACAAGATTGGTATTTTGATCCCCAATTCAGCACAACCGGGAAGCCGGCATTTAATTCGGCAATATCGTATCCAAATGTCGGTTTGACTGAAATGAACGAAAATTCCGTTTCGCAATTGCATTTTAAGGTAAAGGGTTCAGGTGCGTTTACGTTCGAGTTTTATCTTGACGGTATTGCAAAAGATGGCTATTCGGCGGGTTTGGCGATGGGTTATGCTGTTTATCGTATAGGAAGTCCTATTGAAGCTTCAAGCGGTTTCAACAAAGGAGAATTTGGAGATAATGCCGTTGCACTCGCTCAAGGAAAAACCGGCTTTTTAGTTGGTGGTTATAGCGAATGTGAAATTTTGTCGATAGAAAATGTTGTCAGAGAGCAGAATGATATTTGGTGCAGGACAACTATCAACATTAATGCAGACAATGATGACGCTGTTACGGATATTTATATTGCGCATGCACTCACTTCATTAGGAACAAATGCGCAATATCGCAATATTTTTATTCCACATACCGTAATGTCTGTACGAAATGTTGCTTTCTATCAAGGCAGCTGTAGCGTGAACTGGGGCATTTATGGAGATGAAGACGGCAGCAAGTCAACTTTTGGTACGATTACGGCTGCCGTAGGCGGTCAGGAGCAGACTGCAAAGCCGTATGTGGTTTCCACGGGTACTGCAATCGACTTTAAGGTTGATGTTCCAGAAACAGGATTTAAATTCTACGGCTGGAGCGATGGTGTAAATTTGCTCTCCACAGAAGAAGAGTTTACCTATATTGTGCGCGGCAGTTCGGGAGATTCTGTTCAGCAAACAAATATTTGCGCCGTCATAGCTCCCGACGGACAGCCTTTCTTTTATCGCAATGGCGGAAAGTTCTATTCTGAGGAAAAAGACTTACAAACTGCGTTAAACAATGCAACCAGTGTAGAAAGAGTAATTGTTTTGCATTCAGCAGGTTTCGACGGTGATTTGACTATTCCCCAATTTGCAGAACTTGTTCTGCCTTATAACGAGGCGGGAGACTACTACGCTGAAGGCAACGGTGGAAATGCAAGCAGTACATTCTCATGGAAGAGCACTAAATATTCAACACCTCATGTAGTATTCACTTATAGTGGGAACATGACTGTAAACGGCACCTTCCGCGTTGGCGCGGTGGTAAGCTATCCCGGTCAACACTATTCGGGGCTCACCTCTGGGGCATATTCGCAATTTGTCAATAATGGAAAGGTGACCGTTGGAAGGAACGGCTATCTGGATATCTACGGACTTGTAACGGGTACGGGCAGCATGACCGTACAAAAAGAAGGCAAAATTGCACAGCCATTCTTGATTTTGGACTATGCCGGCGGCACGAATACGCAAGGACTTTACTTGCAAAATCAAACGCCGTTCAATCGCTATGCTATGGTCAATATTCAATGTGAGCAGGGCGTAACAATTGAATATGGCGGCGAACTTTTGGGTCATGCCAGCTTGTATGCATTGGGTATGATAAATACCGCTACGGCACCTGTAATATCCTATAAAATGAGTGATGATGAAGATATTATTCGTGGTCTCATCACACTTACAGAAGGCGGTACTGCTCATTTTGTATATACCGAAAAAGAGGGTGTTATTACAACAGATTCAAACGGTACTAAATGGATAGGTAAAACCGAGCTTACCCTTTCGGGTGGAGCAACCGCTAATCATATGTCTTTAAACGTTGGTATAACTATAAGTACCAAAAATGTAGTAGCGTTCTCCGTGCCCTACAACTATGACATCACTCTTGAGAATGGCGCGTTTGCTATAAACGGCAGTTTTAAACTTATGCCTGGCTCAAGTCTGACCGTTGCACAAGATGCGACATTGGATATCTGCAACAATTTCTTTGTTTACGATGGACTTGTGCAAACAGGTATGAGTGGAAAGAGCTATCCTTCGGCAACAGCTTTAAGTACGGCAGAATACAATACAAACGGCAATCTTATCGTCAACGGTACGTTGAATATAAGAAGTACTGCCAAATTTTTGGGAGTTATTCAAACAACAGATATCACTGGAACAGCCAAAATAGTTGTTGAAGAAGGTGCAACACTTAGCGGTAAATTAACTGATGGCGGATGTACCGATTACGACTGCAACTATATGGAGTACGACAGTAGCGCTAGGGTATGGGACAGCGCTCATCAAGAAATGCGTACACTTAAGCCGGGTACCTATACTGCTGTTAAATGTGCTGCTTGGACTTTTGCCGATGGTATACAAATCAATTATTGTACTGCACCTGTTTTAGAGGGCAAAGAACATTCACACCAA
>CANRHP010000048.1 GCA_947630455.1 uncultured Clostridia bacterium | reverse complement strand
GTGCTGCCCGTATACGATTGGGAAAGTTTACTTTTCGCTGCCTCTACGATATAATGCTATTGCAAAAGCTTGCGCCAAAACGCAGACGCGCCGCTGAGTAGCCGTGACGCGCCGACGGCAGCCGTACTGATCTACCACGAAATACTGCGAAAAAGGGCGCGTATCGCCAAACAAGCGAGTTGAAAAAAATGAGGACCTGTTTTGCAACAGGTCCTCATTTTTGCTATATTGCGTAAATAGGTTACATAGCGTCACGAATGGCTTGCTCGGTGCCGAAATATACCACAGAGCCGGCTCTGTCCACCTTGAAACCATCGACAGTCTTATACTCCTCTTTCAAATCGTCGAGCTGCTGTCCGTTGGCTTTCCAAAACTTATCCGCCACCATGCCGTCCTTGAAGTAATAGATGTAAATGAAATCCTGCGGCATATCGTCCGACTCGCCCTTGTAGGCGGCAAGCATCGCGACAAGCTCGCCTGCGGTGATGTTCATCTCATCACTCATGCTGTCCAACTCGGCTTGGGCGTCCAAATCATTGTCGCCGATAACGGTCTCCACGGTGTACTGCTTTTCCTCCAATGACGCCTTGGTCTTTTTGGGATTGTTAGACATGCCGCATGCAGCAAGAACCGCAATTGTCAAAACCAACGCCAAAGCAAGCGTAAGCGTTTTAATATATCTTCGCATAAAAAAACCTCCAGAATAGTCTTTCGGAGGTAGTTTGCGCAATACTACAAGGCATATACGCCCTTTGTGAAGAAATCCCACTGCCGTTACATGTCCGGCTCCGGGTGACGCGCAAGAGTAAGCAGCCGCACCGCATCCACAATACGCAGGAGGATTATCAACGGCAATAGCGCAACTATCATAACAATCAAAAAAAACACAATGATTGCCGTTGCCCACTGCTTGTAGCCGTTTACCTTTACATTAGACTTGGAAAACGTAATGCCCGTAGCAACAAAAAGCTGTGCAAAAGCCGCAGCCCCCGCACCACCAAACAGACAATAGCTCAACGTTGGATAATCGGCATACAGACAGATGGCTGCGATCAGGCACGCAATCAGAAGGATAAGCAACGAGTAAAATATGGCGCGACAGCGCAATTCTTTTTTGTTTTTCATGTTTTACCTCCTTTGCCGAGTTAGTGGGCTTTTCAATAGTACACGTGTTCCAGCGTTAGTCCCTTTGCGGGCATTGTGCGAAACTTTAGTTTGTTGCCGTTTATCATCGCCTCGACATCGGTCAGGCAAAATTTACCCTTGCCTACCTCAATGAGCAAACCGCACATTGTTCTGACCTGATTGTACAAAAACGCATTGCCGTTGACAGTAAAATATACGGTACCGTTGCCGTTGTCAATGACGTCAAAGCTGTTGATCGTGCGCACGGTGCCCTTCAAATTGCTGCCGGTCTTTTGAAAAGCGGCAAAGTCGTGCGTACCTACAAGCAGTGCTGCCGCTTCGCGCATACGGGCAATATCAAGCGGTTTGTAAATTTGCGTATGATTTACGTCCAGCGTGGGCTTGCGCGTGGGAGAAATGTACACTCGATAGCAGTAGGTTTTGGACAGAGCGGAAAAACGGGCGTCAAAGCTGTCCTCTACCACCTCTGCAGAGGTGACGGCAACACTCGCCCCAAGAGCAACGTTGACGCCTAAGCACAGCTTGTAGCAATTGACGCACTTGTCCGTGACAAAGTGCGCAACTTGTCCCGTTGCATGCACTCCAACATCAGTACGCCCCGCAGCATAAATACGCACAAAATCGCATCCGAAGTATTTACCGAGCGCATGCTCAACCGCATCCTGCACGGAATTGCCGTTTTTTTGACTTTGCCAACCGCAAAAGTCGGTGCCGACGTATTCGATTGTGAGTTTTATTTTCGTCATATTGTATGATAACACCACGCAGTTTGCCGCGCCGGTAAAATCGGAAGTCAGCGACCGACTGCCACGCGCAAACAAACCGTCAATAATAAAGCCATGTGATAAAATTCCATTGATTGCGCATTCCGTACAACACAAACACTCCCGTAAAGAAAGCCACAACCAAAAAACTGGCAACAAAATCTCGCCAACTCAGCTTCATTACGCGCATACAGGTGCGCTTAGTCGCGCCCTCGTAGCAGCGGCTGTTCATAGCGTTGGCAAGTTCTTCCGCGCGACGAAAACCGCCGACAAGCAAAGGAATGAGAATCGGTACAAATGCCTTTGCTCGTTTTACAAGACCTCCCGTATCGAAATCGGCACCGCGTGCTTTTTGGGCGCGTATTATACGATCCGTTTCATCTATCAGGCTGGGAATAAAGCTGAGCGTAAGGCTCATTATCAGGGCAAACTCGTGCACGGGAAATTTTATAAGCTTGAGGGGCTTAAGCAGGCTCTCCACTGCGTGAGTAAGATCGACGGGGGTAGTAGTAAGAGTCAAAACGGATGATCCCATAACCAGCAGAACCAATCGCAAAAATATCTTGCCTGCTGTTTTTAGACCGTTGACATATATTTCCACACTAAAGCCGTTCCAGGGAGACCATGACCACAACGGCTGTTCGGCGGTATCCGCGCCCTTAGTGAAAAAAACGTTGAGTATCGCCGTCAGAATCAACAGCACTATTATGCCCTTTATGGATTTCAGTACCGACCTCAACGGCACTCTGGATATGAAAATGATCGCAAGCAACAGTACAGCCACAAAACCGAACACGACAAAGCTTTGAACAAAAAATATGCCTACTAAAAACAGCAGCGTAAGCACCAGCTTGACGCGTGCGTCCATGCGGTGCACAAAGGAACTGCCCGGATAGTATTGACCGAAGGTCACGTCTCTAAACATCGCGCGCCTCCTTCAATGCCATCACCGCATCAAACACCTCGTCCACGGTTTTGCATTTGTCCGGAATACGATAGCCTTGCCGTTCCAACTCATTGCAAAATGCCGCCATAGCCGGAACCTCGAGATTCATAGCTTCGATTTCCTCTTCAAGACGGAACAACTCGCGCGGGGGCAGGTCGTATACTACGGAGCCGTCTCGGAACACCAAAACACGGTCGGCGTTTTCGTACACCTCATTCATATCGTGCGACACCATGAGCACGGTGACGCCCTCCTGCTCGTTGAGACGTCTCACCAAAGTCAGCACTTCCGTTTTGCCGCGCGGATCCAAACCCGCAGTAGGTTCGTCCATAACCAAAATCTGCGGTTTCATTGCCAAAACTCCGGCAAGCGCCACGCGTCGTTTTTCTCCTCCGGAAAGGTCAAATGGCGACTTGTCTTTGATTTTGTTAAAATCCAGCCCGACAAGCTCCAACGCTTCCTTAGCCATTTGCTCACGTTTGTCCTTGTCTATACCGAAATTTTTAAGCCCGAAACAGACATCCGCCAACACCGTATCAGCAAACAGCTGGTATTCGGGATACTGAAAAACCATGCCTACTTGCTGCCGCAGCGCTTTGAGATCCGGCTTGCGTGCAGACAAATCATGTCCGAGAACATTGAGGCAACCGCTTTGAACTCGTATTAGCGCATTTAGATGCTGCACAAATGTAGTTTTGCCGCTTCCGGTGTGTCCGACAATTGCCACAAACTCACCCTTGGCAACCGAGAGATCCACATCTACCAAAGCATGCTTTGCGAAATTGGATTTGACGTTGTAAGTAAAGTTAAGTCCCTTGGCAAAAATAGCCGAATTTTGCGGTATCTGCAATTGGGGAGACGTTAATTTTTCAGATTTTGACATACGTCACCTCCCAATATTCTTGCATCACTCTGCTGCGCAATGTCAAATCCCGCCGCGATAAGCTTTTGCGAGAGTTCGATGGCGCGCGGAGCCTTGAGTCCGACCTCAAACAACAAAGCCGTATTGTTGAAAATTTCACTTGGGGTGCCGATAGTCACCACGTGCCCGCTGTTCATCACCACAACGCGGTTGCAATTCAACACCTCTTCCATAAAGTGAGTGATAAGCACCACAGTCATACCCTGTGCATTGAGCTTGTGCGCCACCTCCAAAACTTCCTTGCGTCCGAGAGGATCAAGCATGGCGGTAGACTCGTCCAAAACCAACACCTTGGGGCGTATAGCAAGCGCGCCCGCAATGGCAACACGCTGTTTTTGTCCGCCGCTCAAGCGATGAGGAGAACGTTTGGCATACTCCGCCATACCAACCTGATCGAGCGCAGACATAACGCGTTCTACTATTTCCGGCTGCGGCACACCCAGATTTTCCGGACCGAAAGCGACATCCTCCTCCACAATGCTTGCAACCATTTGGTTGTCGGGATTTTGAAATACCATTCCTACGTTTTTGCGTATTTCGAATATTTTGTCCTTGTCGGCGGTATCGAGACCGTTGACGGTAACCGTACCGCTCTTGGGTATGAGCAAACCGTTAATAAGCTTGGCAAGCGTACTTTTACCGCATCCGTTGTGACCGACAAGCGCGACAAAGGAACCCTCTTCGACGGAGAGAGTAACGCCTTCTACGCCTACTGCCGAGCCCACTGTGCCGTCGTCGTTGTACGCTTTGTAGTAATAACTTACGTTGTCCAGCTTGATAATTTCCATAATTAGATTTATTGTATCAAATAAAAGCATTTTTGGCAACAAAATTATACCCTGCCGCTAAGAGCACAAAAGTTGAGGACGGTTTGTAAATTAAAATATAAATTGCGGCAACCAAGTAACCGAGCTTTACAAATTTATAAAGAACAAGTCCCTCGGAAGTTACCCCGAGAGACTTGATAAAACGTAAGAGTTCAGTCTGTAAGCCGAGTTCTGTCTTGAACGGTTATCTGTCTACGGCTGTCGTTACCGACAGTCTCCAG
>CANRHP010000047.1 GCA_947630455.1 uncultured Clostridia bacterium | reverse complement strand
TTTCTCCTAATTCATCGCCTCAAAGGAGGCACCGCTTTTCTTGCTTGTTATGGATTTGTATAAAATATGTAACAAAAAACGGTTGATAACGTAATTGTACACCCCCCCCCGCTAAAGTCAAGGTGTTAAGGAAAATTTAAGATAAAAAATTTGATTATTACAAAATGATTTAAACAAATACGTTAATTGCTGCTTTGTACATGCCTGCTGCAAACCAATTTACACTCCATTTGGGGCTGCAACAGTCATTTTTTTCGGACTACATTATTACAAATTTTTTAATGTTCAGACCCTTTAAATGACAAAAGGTCCACTAATAAATGGGTTGAAAGAGAAATAACAAATCGTGGGGCTTTCGGCAAACAAGAAACCCTCTTACTGCCGTAGTAAGAGGGCGCTGCCAACTCAATTATATATATGTTGGAGAAATTACCTACCCCCCCCCATCCCCAAAAAAAACGTTTTACATAAAGCTCGAATAAATCGGATTTAGACGCGGAATATCGGAGCTTCGCAGGTAAAAGTAAAGTGCCGCAGTTTTCTGCGGCACTGTGTTGATAGATTTATTCTTCTTCCAACAGCTTCTTGGCATCCTCGATGATCTTGGGGGCGCTTGTAGGAGGAACTTCCTCATAGCGAACATACTTCATCTCGTACTTTCCGCGACCCTGCGTCATTGAACGAAGGTCGGTAGCGTACTTCAAAATTTCCGAAAGAGGAACCTCTGCTGTGACAACCTGTTTGCCGCCAACCATTTCCGTTCCCATGATGCGTCCGCGGCGTTTGTTCATATCGCCCATGATGTCGCCGAGATAGTCGGCAGGAACGGTGATGTTGAGTTCATAGATGGGTTCGAGCAAAACGGGACTTGCTTTTTCGCAGCCTGCTTTGTAGGCGAGAATAGCCGCCATCTGGAAAGCGATATCCTTGGAGTCAACGGGGTGAGAAGAACCGTCGAACAACGTCGCTTTGAGATTGACCATAGGATACAGCTGTGTAAGAACACCCTTCTGAATGGCTTGACGAAGTCCCTTTTCGACGGAAGGAATGAATTGACGGGGAACGGTGCCGCCCACAACAGCGTCCACAAACTCGAATACGCCGTCGGCTGCGCCCGGCTCAAAGCGAACCTTGCAGTGACCGTATTGTCCTGCACCGCCCGATTGCTTCTTGTGTTTGCCTTCCGCCTCGACGCTCTTGCGAATAGTTTCACGGTAGGGGATACGCGGATCCTTCAGAACCGCTTCGCAATTGAACTTGGATTTAAGCTTTTTGCAGATAACATCCAACTGAGTGTCGCCCAGACCGCTAAGCAGCATTTCGCCCGTTTCGGGATCTTTGGTGACGGTAAATGCAATATCTTCATCCTTAAGCTTGGATAAGCCGCCGAACACCTTGTCTTCATCTCCCTTCTTGGCGGCGTACACTGCGCGCGAATATACGGGACGGGGCAGCTCGACGGATTTCAATTCGATATCGCCGCTTTCGCTGAGCACATCGCCTGTGCCCGTTGCGGAAAGCTTTGCAAGAGCGGCTATATCGCCGGCGCATGCGCAATCGGCAGGATCCTGCTTTTTGCCCTTCATAAAATATACCTGAGAAATCTTTTCGTTGGTTCCGCTTGTGAGGTTTTTAAGCGTCATACCGCTCTTGAGTGTGCCGCGTATGACCTTGAAAATAGACAATCTGCCAACAAACGGGTCGGCAATTGTTTTGAAAACACGCAAAATAACAGAAGCGTTGGCATCCGGCACAATGACATTGCCCGCAGCGTCCACAGTGGGACGTGCCTCGGGACTGGGAAGCGTGCCCACGATGAAATCCAACAATTGATCAATCCCCTGACGTTGAAGCGCACTGCCTGCAAGCACAGGTACCGTTGCACCGTTAAGCAGCGTTGTTGCAAAGCCGCGTGTGATTTCCTCCGCGGTAAGCTCTTCACCGTCAAAAAATTTCATCATCAGTTCATCGTCGCTTTCGGCAGCGATTTCGATAATTGCCGAACGTACGTCTTCGTATTCGCTCTTGAGCGCAGCCGGCATTTCGCCCTTTCCAGAAAAGCTGACATACTCGCCGTTGACGGCATTGACATAACCGGTCATCTTGTTGCCGGCAAGCTCGGGTACTATGATGGAGGAAACTTTGTTGAAACGTTCCTTGATAGCGTCTACCGTTGCCCGAAAATTGGAATTTTCCTTGTCGATACCGTTGACAAACAGCACTGCCGGGATCTTGTGCTCCAAGCAATATTCCAGTGCCTTTTCCGTGCCCACGCTCATAGAGCCTGTGGCGCTTGTAACAATGATCGCGCTGTCCGCAACAGTCAAAGCCTCCAGCATTTCACATTCAAAATCAAAATAGCCGGGAACGTCGATGATGTTGATTTTTGCGCCCTTGTAACTGCAATTTGCCACTGACAGTGAAATAGATATGCGACGGGAGATCTCCTCGGGATCGAAATCCATTGTGGAGTTGCCGTCATCCACCTTTCCGAACCTGTCAAGTACTCCCGCGTTGAACAGGAGCGCTTCGGCAAGCGTTGTTTTGCCCTCGCCACTGTGACCGATCAATGCAACGTTACGTATGTCTTTCGCGTAAACTGCCATGTTAGTTAGTACTCCTAATAATAATATTCGTAATTGCTCGTTTGCCCATAATTTCCATTTTAAACAAACAACTATTATTGATTATACACTAACTAACACAAATTTTCAAGAGGTTGCGGCATTTTAATCAATAAAAATTGCATATTTTTCACTGATGTCAACACCGTCAAGGTTGATAACTCGCCCTGTACTGTCATCGCGCGGATACTTTTTGTAGTTTTTTCGTATACGACGTGCTACGCCCTCCAGACTGTCGAACAATTTGACGTTTGGAAAAACGCGTGCAAAACAATGCTTGTAGAGATTCATGCTGCTGTTGGCAAACGCAATACAATCAAACTGTCCTGTGTGGGGCTCGCACTTTTCGGAAATGTACTTGATTATCGCGCGCTCGTCATCCGCCTCAGCAAAAAACGGAAATTGCGGCATCGCAACCGGAATTACGCCTGTTAAACTTTGATTTCGCAACGCAAAAGAATCACCCACAAGCAGAACATTGGACGCTGTGTAGGTGAGTCCATGCATGACGGGCGCGTCGCAGCCGTAGAGATCGACAGAAGCTGCAGACAAAGGCTTGAGCATACGAGACAACGCCACGGACGAAAGCACCGCCGCATTGCAGCCCAGCTGCTTGCACAACTGCACCGCTTTGTTACCTATGGATATCAGCCGCGAGGCATTCTGTTCGCCGAGAGGAAACGCCTCATCGCATATTATGCATGTAAACTCCGCAGAAACAGTTTGTCTCAGCTTGTTGAAAGTAGGCGCAAAGCCCACTCCGTCGTCAATTATCCCTATTGAAAGCATATAGCGTCCTCCCAGAGCTTGTCACATACTTATTGTACGAGCATTACCTTTGCAAAATGTTGCAAATAGGGCAATTTGACATAAAAACTTTGCATAATGTGGCTAAAAACTGTTGCGAAAAAGACAAATGTATGCTAAGATATATAGGCAAAAATTAGTAGTGGTACTATGAATATAAGGAGATACTAATGCCTAACATCAAATCCGCAGAAAAAAGAGTTTCTGTATCCGCAACAAAAAAGCTTCAAAATCAGATGATCCGTTCTCAAATGCAAACGGCCGTCAGAAAGTTTAACGCAGCTATCGCAGAGGGCGACGTGGACGCAGCTAAAACGCTGTTGCCGATTGCTTCCTCCAAGATTGATAACGCTGCCACCAAAAACGTAATACATAAAAACGCCGCCAACCGCAAAAAGGCTCAAATTGCAAAGGCTCTCAGCCAGCTTGAACGCGGTATCGTCGTTGTAAAAGTGGACGCAAAGACATTGAAGCAAGCCGAACAAAAGGCAGCCGCTCAACGCAAGGCGGAAGAAGCCGAAGCAATCAAGGCTCAACGCAACGAAGCCAAAAAAGCCAAGGAAGCAGCCAAAGCTCCCGCTGCCAAAAAGACATCTTCAAAGAAGTCTGCCGCTGCACCCAAAGCGCCCAAGGAAGCTCCCGCCAAGGAAGAGGCTCCCAAGAAGCGCACTACGACCAAAAAGGCTGCAGCTCCTGCGGAACCTGTCGAAAGCGGATCGGAAGACGAAATAAAGTAATTTAGCGTAAAAGACAACTTCCTCACACTATTACAGTGCGAGGAAGTTTTTTTGTTGTCGAAAACAAGCATTATTTCTTTTTGTTGCGGTCGAGGGGCGAATCGACGGTGCCGAACCCGTCAACGCTGTCGCAGCAACAATCGCCGCCGTCACCGCACACGGACAAAACAAATACTATCGCAGCGCACAGCATTACGCTGTAGCTGCTTACCAAAAATCCGTTAGTTTGTTCACCGTCAAAGCTGAGACTCAAAATAAAGCCCAACTGCAACAGCCCAAAGTAACCGAGAGTGGATACCCAAGTGGTTTTGGTTAGCACCAACAACAATATGTATCCCGTAACGGACAGTGCAAAAAACACTATCAGATACCATGTGTACCGACGGTTGACGGCGGGAATCAACAGGGGCAGAACAAAAATGACAAAATAGACGGAGGCAAGCAAGCTTACGCACAGCATAACCCACAAGGGATTGTCGAAACCTCGATTGATGTACCAACAACGCAGGAAAAAGCCCATAGCTACACCGTTGGTAAATGTGACGGCAAGCTTGACAAGCCTCATTGCAAACCGAGCAACCGTAAACAAAACGACGATACCGATTACGAGAATGCCCGCGCCTATACCGAAATTCCACCAAAAATCGAGCCGAGAAAAACCGATAAGCCAACACGTGAAGGAAATCACAAACAAAAATGCCGTGGACATCGCCCAAGTTGTAAAAATACGTTTCACCTTTGCCTCCGAAAGTCAAAATTATTATACACCTTTTATGATAGGTTCGCAATAAAAAAGACGGCGTCGCTTTTTTCGTCGAAATTAATACTTCGCTGCGCTCCGTGGCGTTCGCTCGGCTGAGCGCACCCCCGACCCACTGCGCCTCTCTATAGTAAAAGCGTCTGTTTCTTCAGACGCTTTCTTGGTGCTGGTGGAGGGAATACTTCGCTGCGCTCCGTGGCGTTCGCTCTCTCCGTTCGCTCGGCTGAGCGCACCCCCGACCCACTGCGCCTCTCTATAGTAAAAGCGTCTGTTTCTTCAGACGCTTTCT
>CANRHP010000046.1 GCA_947630455.1 uncultured Clostridia bacterium | reverse complement strand
TTTCTTTGTCGCAATTCCATTTTTTATCATAGAAATCATTCGTTTTCCTGTTTGGGTTGAAAAAATCGACCTTACGAAAAATAAAAAGGACAAGCCGACCGAGCGTTATCTTGAAAATAAATATGTACTGTTGGAATTACGCATTGCTTTGACCGTAATACTTTTCGCGGCGGTCAGTATTGTTTCCCTTTTGTTCGGCTCTTTTCCTCGCGAAATCGAAGAGCCCGGTCCTTTAATATCTCTTCCGATACTGGTCATGTTATTGGGTACAGGACTCGGAGGATTTTTCTTGGGGAACTATTTTTACAAAACGGCGAAAAAGAGCGAAATTTTCAAAAAGATGGGTTCCCTCGGTGTTATTTATGTACGCCAACGCTATCAAATGGGGATGGGTGTGCTCATTTGTTTTTTCCTGAGCATTATTGTAGCTTTCCCGATTATGGATTTGTTTTTTCTTCTAAATTTAATTTAGTTTTATAAACTTCAATTCAGCGGAGGGATTATGCCGTCAAGCAAAGAATATGACGACCTGCCGATGCCGAAAATCAAGAAACGGTAAACTTCAATTTAGTCGCACGGACGACGGGCATCTATACCATAGGTCCACACTATACTTATTGCGCTTCGCTCCATAAGTTCCGTGTGCCCTGCAGAGCTGTTTAGTCCACGCAAGGAGAAAGTATTATAGAGGAAAACTTTCCCTAATTTATGTTCGAATTATAATTATTTCGGTGCATCGAGTAAAAATAGTTTGATCTTCTTTTTCGTAAAAAGAACGTTCGGGCTATTTTGCTTTATGGAGGAATTCGAATCTTTCTGAGCGGAGTAAACCTCTCCCGGGCGTGATCAGCAAGTAGAGAGAACAAATAACTAAATTGATGTTGGGATAAATTACTGACATACCACATTTAACATACAAACAAGCTTTACCGTAAGGTTCAGTTAAAATTTCATAAATTCAAATAATTTTATTAAATCACATTTGTTTTGCGATACAATTTGCTTGTAACCAATGATAAAGGAGGTTTTTTATGGATAACATTGGTGTAAACGAATTTATCGCACATTGCAGAGTAACGAAAAACTTGAGCGAAAAAACCATTTGCGCATATAGGCAGGATCTTGTCGCATACGAAAAGAGCCAAGACAAACACGGCGGCGACTTGATGGTTTACGTTGCGCAAATGCTGGAATCGGGACTCAAGGTATCAACCATCAAACGACATTTGGCAACACTCGGGCAGTATTTCAAATACGTATATCGAAATGACAAGCTGTCAAATCCAATGCTTCAATATGAGTTTCATTTGAAGTCGGAAAAAGTACTCCCTCGAACAATAACCGTACGCGAAATCAAAAGACTGCTGCTGACAATGTACAAAGAACGGGATAAGGCAATCACGCCTTTTGCAAAATTTGAAATTACACGCGATTTGGCGCTGATTGATCTGCTGTGCTCTACGGGTATACGTATTGGAGAAGCCGCAGCCATGACATTGGACGACGTGGATCTTCGAAGCAAAATCGTGCTGATACATGGCAAAGGAAAAAAGGAACGGCTCATCTACCTATCCTGCGCTGATACCGTTGCCAACCTAAAAAGCTGGCTGACGCTGCGCGGCACTCTGCATCCCACACACTGCTTCGTTTTCGTAAACCGTCAAAACAGTCCTATTTCCATACATGGAATTGAAGATATATTTGATAAATATAAAAAACTTGCGGATATAAATGCTCACGCTACACCGCACTATCTTAGACATACCTTTGCAACAAATTTGCTCGCCAACGGCTCCGACCTGAGAAGCGTGCAGGAAATATTGGGACACAGCAACGTGTCAATAACCGAACGTTACACCGAAGTGACAAATTCACGAAAAATAAAGGTGCTCAAAAAATTCAATTACAGAAATAATTTGTTGGAATAATATCCCCCACCCTCTACGCGATGCCCTGCTTACCGCACGGAAAATTTCTTTGGAATATTAAATGGGATATATTCTTAGATAGAGATACAATTCAACAGAAAAATTTGTATAAAATTGTTAGAATACATAGACTACTCCGATAACTTAGATCAAGTGTCAAAATAAAAGTGCTGGGTTCTGTACAATACAGAACCCAGCACAAAGCAAATTCTATCTGATTTTTGTTCAACTTTTGAGGTTCATATCACAAGAAGGAGTTTTTTTACAAAAAAACTACCCCAATGCAGCAAAATCGAGCATGGGGCAGAAAAACTTTGACAAATTACCTTTTGCGAAGCGTGACGATGTTGTTTTCGGAAATTTCCTTAGTGATTCCGTCGTCGATGTAGCAACGGTACTCTTTGCCGTCGCCTATAAGCACAACGTCGCTCATGTCCAATTCATCGGTGCATTGCGCGCCCTTGCAAACAGGTACGCATTTGCCCTTGCGAATATAAAATACCACTTCGTTGAGTGCCACCTTGATCTTGCGTTCCCCTTTTGGAACAGTCTCGCAAACAAAGCCGTTGCCGTCGTAGCGCACCTCTGTCATTTCTTCCGGCAGCCACACAGTGCGCCCCTTTGCGCCCTTTTCGATGACGGGTGCAACCATAATGCTTTCGCCAACGAGCAACTGATCCTGCACTGAAAGAGAGCGATCATCGAAATACTCGAAGCCGAGCGGCTTGATATACATATCCGATGTGATCGCCGCCTTGACAAACTCCGAATATATGTAAGGCAACAGCTTGTACCGCAATGACACCACGCTTTGAAAATCTTCTTTACCACTGTAGCGGTAGCACTCCTGCCTGCGTGTAAGTATCGCCGTGTGATTGCGCATTAGAGGCGTAAAACAACTGAAGGCCAACCACCTCAACAACAGCTCGCGGCTGCAATTTCCGCCGAATCCGCCCGTATCTGCACCGCTGTACAAAAAACCGCACATATTGAGTGATGGCATCATGCGAACATTGCGAGCAAGATGATCCCAATCGGAGCCGTTGTCCCCAGTCCATATACCGCCATAACGGTGAGCGCCTATATATGACGCGCGGGAAAACAACAAAAAACGATTCGGCAGCAGCTTATCCAATTGTTCGCTTGCCGCACGGGTCATCAAGGCTCCATATAAATTATGTACCTTCTCATGCAAAACTCTTTGACCGTTGACGTTGTGATAGAAATTTCGGTAATCCTTGTAGGCATTGCTCTCCTTTTCCAACTCAGTCGACGGTGCAGGCGTCAATGCATTGAGAATACCTGTATATTCACTGTAAAAGATAGCCGGTTCGTTCATGTCGTTCCAAAAGCCTTCAATACCCAGCTCCGTCAGTTTGCGGTACTCGTTGCCGAACCACTGTCTGCAATCGGGTTGAAAAAAATCGGGAAAGTGCGTCATGCCGGGCCACACTGCCGCTTTGAAGGGCGTTCCCTCATGATTGGTACAAAAATAGCCCTTGGCAATTCCCTCATCGTAGGTAGCGTTGCCCGGTTCTATTTTTACTCCGGCATCAATTATCGGCACAAGTCGAACGCCTTTTTCTTTGAGTGCAGCAGCATAAGCTTTAAGCTCGGGAAAACGTTTTGAATTGACAGTGAAATCTATGAACCTGTCCATATAGTCTATGTCCATACATACCCAGTCAAGAGGTATACCGTTGGTTCGATAACCTTCTACTACATTGTCGATATCCCTACGGCATTTGTAACCCCAACGACTTTGCCCGAAACCGAATGCCCAAAGCGGAGGAATGAAGCTCTGCCCTATTATTGACAGAAAATCACGTGTAACGGCATATGCACTGTCGCCTTCCAACTCCACAACTTTTACGTTTTTGTCCGTTGTAATTACTATCTCGCCGCTGCCTTCCGCATCTATATCCCACACGATGCGTCCCGGAGTATCGAAAAAGGCACCGAAGTGTTGTTGCCCTGACACTACGATAAAGTTGTGCGAACCGTACAAAGATGGAGAATCATCGTTATGGTTGGGATTGTCGGTATTGTAGCTGATATATCTGCCGCCTCGCTTATTGATACCTTTGACTTGTTCGCCCAATCCGTAAACAATATCTTTTTCCGACAATTTACAGCGAAAGATAAGCTTTTCAGCAGTGTCTTCAACATTCCAATAAGTGAGTTTGTTTGCTTGTTCTACGGGTTTTACTACTGCATCCGTTTCAAACGGATCGCCGAAAATAACCTGTTTAATCATAATTCTCCTTTTGTGTAGCGTTTTCCTTGCGCGACGCAGCAATCCGCACCGCTCCTGAAAAGCATTGTTTATGTTTCGTAAATTTTATATAATAAAACGAACATATTATATCCGCGCGACCGGGCTTTGTCAATCAAAATATATTATACTTTTATCTCTTTTTGTAATACTTGTACCTGTTGTGAACCTTACGTCGTTTCTAAGCCTTTTACGGGTTTTTCCTTTCTTTTTTAACACTTTCACATCTCCGCTTACCAAATACTTCTCATATATCCAACGGTAGATTATTTTTAAAAAAGGCATTTTTAATTCGCAAGGAGTATTCGCTATCTGCTCGGGCGACCAAGTACTTCGTAATTTGTCGTTTATGTAATCTATTACTTTTTCATTCCAAAACATACCTCTATGACAGAATGAACGTCTTAACAGATATTTCTTTTGAGCTGTATGTGGGTAATATGCCAGTTTACAATTCATGAAAAACTTGTTTCTATTGATCTCTCTGCTAATTGTACTAACGTTTCTACCCACCAAAACGGCAATTTCTCTAAAAGATTTACCATTTTTGTAAAATTCCCGTATACAACAACGCTCTTCTATGGTAAGATGATGGTAGTTTATATAAATCTCCTCGTGTGTAAAATTTGTTCCAACTACCATTATACCGGAGATTGATATGAACTTATTTTTTCTTCCGAGTGTTGCACTTGAAAGTATAATTCACCCGATAAGCAAAAAACTCACTGCTTAACTTGCAGTGAGTTTTTTTAAAAGTTTTATATGCTTTATGCCGCGTAGGTAAAGGACAAAGTTATTGCTACGCTGCTTGAGCCGCTGTCGTAGGTTACGGTCAGAGAGGTAAGGTGACCGTCGGATACCGTCAGCTGAAGCTTGGCGTTGTCTACGGGTGCCGTAAGCTCTGCGTCAGTTAGAGTCAGAACATCCTTCAGGTGCTCCTTGCTGATGTTTGCCGTTAGTCCGTTTGTACTAAGGCTGTAGCCGCTCTCAAAATAGCTCTCGTCCAGCTTCAAGGTGGCGGCAAACTCCGCATTGCCTTGAATTGTTTCGTTTGTTGTCTTTTCAGTATACGGCGTTTCCGCTGTAAGTGAGTTTAGACGCTTTTCCGTACCTGTTACAAGATAGCTGTCTCCCTGCTTAGTGTACTTCTTGGAGCTTTCGTATTGCAGCAT
>CANRHP010000045.1 GCA_947630455.1 uncultured Clostridia bacterium | reverse complement strand
ATGCTGCAATACGAAAGCTCCAAGAAGTACACTAAGCAGGGAGACAGCTATCTTGTAACAGGTACGGAAAAGCGTCTGAACTCACTTACAGCGGAAACGCCGTATACTGAAAAGACAACAAACGAGACCATTCAAGGCAATGCGGAGTTTGCCGCCACCTTGAAGCTGGACGAGAGCTATTTCGAAAGCGGCTACAGCCTGAGTACAAGCGGACTGACGGCAAACATCAGCAAGGAGCACCTGAAGGATGTTCTGACCCTCACTGACGCAGAGCTTACGGCACCTGTAGACAACGCCAAGCTGCAGCTGACGATATCCGACGGTCGCCTTACCTCTCTGACCATAACCTACGACAGCGGCTCCAGCAGCGTAGCAATAACCATTTCCTTTACCTACTGAGAGCAGCGCTTAAACGCTTTAAGTAAAAGGTAAATCTAACAACAAAAAGCAGTTTTGGGAAAAAAATTCAAAATAACAAATAAAGATCCGCGCCTTGAAGACGCGGATTTTTACTTGGGTAGGTATGTTCGGATAAAATCTTCTATTTTTCTGTTGCCGAGTACAAGCAATTTTTCCAGCACCTCTTTGGTTGCGGTTATATCGCTTGCCGCATTGTGGTGATATAATTGTACGTCAAGCGCTTCGCAGAGGGTGTTCAGGCGGAGATCCCCGCGCTCTGTGTGGAAGTGGTAAAGTATGTCGCGTGCTACCCACATCGTGTCCAAAATTTCCGTTGGATCGAACCGTATCCCGAAGCGTCCGAGATCCTTTTTCATTACCGTCAGATCGAATCGGTAGTTATGCGCAACAAACACAAATTGTTTGGGTATTTGGGGACTGATTGCCTGCCAAAATTCCTCGATAGTGGGTGCGCCTTTGACGTCATCGTTTGTTATACCGTGTATGTATGTAAATGTTATGCGCGTCTGTGGGTCGATAAGCGAGTAGTAACCGGTCGTTTCGCCATTTTTCACGATTATCATACCTATGGCGCAAATACGGTCGTTAGACCAATTCGCCGTCTCTACATCTACAAATACATAGCTTTTATCCGTCGGATATATAGTTGATTTTGTGTTTTTTTCGTTCATTGTGATGTTTGTGTGCTTTTGCCTGCACGCATTTTCGTTAGAGTGTTATTATTAGAATATAGCTTTTGTCATTTTTTGTCAACACAAACGAATTTTCGGTGTGACAGATGGCTGTCGGATACCATCTTGGATAAATCTGCCGACATTTTGCTTAAATCGCTTTTCAAACGTCTTGTTTTTTGCTATAATAGCCCTATGAAGGTTTGGGCGAAAACGGTACGCGAGGAAAAGATCACGCGCAGTGTGTTGTATGAATACGAGCACGCAAGTAATCTTGATGAATTTATTTCGCTGTTGCATGGAATTTGCGAGCAAATGGATATTCCGACCCCGATTGCAACGCGTGTCAATTTCAACCATTTTGTAATGTTCAACAACACGCGCTTTAAGGAACGTGATTTCATAGAGCATATTGATTTCGATTTGTTTGAATTGGAAGCGGTTCCGGACAAAAAGGAAAGGAAATAGCGCCTACCAACTATGGATCTGCGGGTATAGTTTAGTGGTAAAACGACTGCTTCCCAAGCAGTAGTTACGGGTCCGATTCCCGTTACCCGCTCCAAAAAAGACTTACGGTTCGCGGAGCCGAAGAAAAAGAAAGTTGTAGTTACGGGTCCGCTCAGCCGAGGAGGCAGCGACGAACGCCATTTAATGATATGAAAATCTACAACAAGCTTGTAAGGGACAAAATCCCGCAAATAATTCGTGCCGACAACAAACAGTGCACAACGCGCGTTTTGACTGACGTAGAGTATTTGTGTGCTCTAAAGACGAAGCTTACCGAAGAGGTCGCGGAGTTTTTACAGTCGGAAAGCATCGAAGAGCTTGCCGATGTCGTCGAAGTGGTGCGAGCATTAGTTCGAGCTAAAGGACAAACTTTAGAACTGTTGGAATCGGTTAGACAATCAAAGCTTGACAGACGCGGCGGTTTTGAAAAGAAATTGTTTTTAGAAGCTGTCTCGGACGACAACGAGTAAGCGCTGCGAAGTACTACTTTCCATCAACGGAGTTTACATGACAATCGGAATTTTTACTGCGATGCAAAAGGAAGCAACCTCATTTTTGAGCGACGGCACCGTCGCCGAAAAAGTGGGGGATTTTTCTTTCTACCGTTTTAAGCTGGGCAGGAACGACGCAGTTCTTTGTTGTCCGCCATATGTCGGTGAAATTGCCGCTGCGTCGGCAACTCAATTGCTGATCACAAGGTTTAATTCTAATATTGTGCTTAATTTCGGAGTAGTGGGAGCGCTTACTGCAGATATATCCTTGCGTGAGTTTGTGTATGTACGCGACGTGGTTCACTACGACATGGACACGTCCGTTGTTGATGGAGAGCCCGCAGGCAGATACGGCTGCTTTGATGATATTGCTGTAAAAACGAACGAATTTCTGCTAAATAAAGCGCTTGCCGTCAAAGCGTTGCCGCTAGTTCGTTGTGCCAGTGCCGACAAGTTTGTGGACGGAGCCGAACAAAAAGCAGCTTTGCGTGATCAATTTGGTGCGGATATTTGCGATATGGAGTCCGCCGGGGTGTTGTTCACCTGCAATTTCAACCGTGTGCCGTGCATTCTTATCAAGTGCATTTCCGATAGTCTCGGAGGTGGGTACGGAGAGTACAAGCTTACGGTACATGACGCGTGCAAGGACTTTTTTAATTTTGCTGCTAAAATTTCCGAAGTATTGTAAACTGAAATGTCAGACATTGTAGCTGTTTATACACAAAAGTGCGCCGATTACGGCGAAAATAATATACAAACCGCAATAGACCATCTTTTGTCGCAGATGGGAGGAATTGCCTCGCTTGTGCCGAAAAACGCAAAAGTTTTCGTCAAGGTCAACCTTGTCAGGGAAATGTCTCCGGAAAAATGCGGCACGACGCATCCCGAGGTGGCAGTGGCAATATGCAAGCAGCTGCTTACCGTCACACCATATGTGACAGTAGGTGACAGCTGCGCGGGAATGTACAACAAGGGAATGCTTGCCTCCGTTTATGCAAGGTGCGGCATGACGGCAATAGAGGAACGTACGGCAGCCAAGCTCAATCAAAATTTCGAAACGGGCGAGGCGTGTGTCAACGGTATCGTGCTGAGAAATTGTGAAATTACAAATGCGTTTCTCGATGCAGATGTGGTAATCAACGTCACTAAGCTCAAAACACATTCCTTCACCGGTTATACCGGCGCGGTCAAAAATTTGTTTGGACTTATTCCCGGCATGGTAAAGGTGGAGATGCACAGTCGTTTTCCAAATTTGCCGGATTTTTGCAATTTACTGGTGGATATTTGCGAATTTGCACGTCCCAAGATCGTCCTCAACGTAATTGACGCTGTTTGGGGCATGGACGGCAACGGACCAACCAACGGCAAACCAAAATTTATGGGACAGTTGTTGGCGTCAACAGACCCGTATGCGTTGGACGCTGTCGCCGTGTCGATGTTTGGTGACCCGACGGAGATGCCTGTGCTTCAAGCGGCAATAAAGCGCGGTCTGCTGCAACAGGATCTTTCCAATATACGGTTCGACTTTAAACAGTGGCAGTCCTGCCGTATTTCCGACTTTGACGCACCCCCTGTTGATCACGTGGACTTTTTCGGCAATCAACCCGCTTGGATAAACCGTATTGCAAAAAGGTACATGGTTAAGCGCGTTTATCCCGACAAAACCTGCCGAGGCTGCGGAAAATGCGCGACGCACTGTCCCGCAAAAGCCATTACACTTGTCAACCGCCGTGCAAAGGTGGATCAAAGCAAATGTATACATTGTTATTGCTGTCAGGAGCTCTGCCCTTTCAATGCGGTGCGTTTTCGTACATCGCTGCTCTACAAGCTGGCGCGCCGATTTTCCGGCAAGCGCGGTAAAAACACCTGAACCTGCGCTTGACAATGACGGGAAATTTCTGTATAATAAATCAAAAATAATCTACGTATTCAACCTAAAAAGCCATGAGGGATTTTAGGTTGTTTTGCGTCATAAAAAGGAGTGTATATTATGCCCGAAGTACAACTTACCGAAGCCGGACGTAAAGAATTGGAAGCTCGTCTGGACTATCTCAAATCCGTTCGTCGTGCCGAGATCGCCGAAGAGATCAAAACCGCGAGAGGTTTCGGAGATTTATCCGAAAACGCGGAGTACGATGCTGCCCGTAAAGCTCAGGCGGAAATGGAAGGTGAAATCGCCGAAATCGAAGCGCAGCTGAGGCTTGCCAAAATAATTCACGAAACGACGGTCACATGCGCTGAAATCATAGACGGAGTGGAGCAGCCGCAAAAAACGTACACGATTGTAGGAACGGCGGAAGCCGATCTTAAAAATTTGCGTATCAGTGACGAATCGCCCGTAGGCAGCGCACTGTTGCATGCTGTGGACGGTCAGACGGTGCAGGTGCAGTTGCCCAGCGGCAGAGTTAAGCAAATAAAGGTTTACAAGGTCAGCAGATAGCGTTAAAGGATGACGATTTTATGAGCGAAGAAATTGTAAACAATGAACAAGACACTAATGAGATCCTGCGTGTTCGTCGTGAAAAGCTGACTAAGCTGATAGAGGAAGGCAAAAACCCCTACGAAATAACCCGCTTTGACAAAACCCACAGCTCCAAGCAAATTTTGGATAGCTATGTAGATCCTGTCGAAGGCGAAGAGTATTGCCCGATGAAAGTGGCGATTGCCGGACGTATGACCTCTCGCCGCATTATGGGAAAGGCAAGCTTTTGTCATATTCTTGACGGCGACGGAACAATTCAACTTTACGTCAAGCGTGACGAAGTAGGCGACGAAACGTATGCCGAATTTAAAAGCTGGGATATAGGTGATATCATCGGCGGCGAGGGTGAAGTTTTCCGCACGCACATGGGAGAAATTTCCGTACGTCTTTCGAGCGTCAAGCTGCTAAGCAAATCGCTTTTGCCTTTACCGGAAAAGTTTCACGGCTTAAAGGACATTGAAACGCGTTACCGTCAGCGCTATGTGGATCTCATAGCAAATCCCGAAGTAAAGCGCACCTTCATAATCCGCAGCAGAATAATCAGGGCTATTCGAGAATATCTTGATGAGCGCGGTTTCATTGAGGTGGAAACGCCCATTCTCAACACGATAGCGGGCGGAGCCAACGCACGTCCTTTTATCACGCATCACAACACGCTGGATATAGATATGTATATGCGTATAGCCACCGAGCTGCATCTCAAACGTCTTATTGTTGGCGGATTTGAGCGCGTATACGAAATAGGCAGACAGTTCCGCAACGAGGGCATGGACCTCAAACACAACCCGGAGTTTACCACGATAGAGTTGTACCAGGCATACACGGATTTTCACGGGATGATGGAGCTGGTGCAGGGCATGTTCTGCTATTGTGCCGATACTGTGCTCGGCACCCGTTTGCTGCCCTACGGCGATGTGACGATAGACCTCAACAAGTGGAGCAAGCTCACCATGATAGAAGCCGTCAAAAAGTACACCGGTGTGGACTTTGACGCGCTCACTCCCGAACAGGCAGTTGAGCAATGCGCACAGGCGGGCATAGAGCTTGCCGAAGGAAAAAAGAC
>CANRHP010000044.1 GCA_947630455.1 uncultured Clostridia bacterium | reverse complement strand
AGTACAAGCGGACTAACGGCAAACATCAGCAAGGAGCACCTTAAAGATGTTCTGACCCTCACTGACGCAGAGCTTACGGCACCTGTAGACAACGCCAAGCTTCAGCTGACGGTATCCGACGGTCACCTTACCTCTTTGACCGTAACCTACGACAGCGGCACTAGCAGCGTAGCAATAACTCTTTCCTTCACTTACTGAGAGCAGCGCTTAAACGCTTCAAGTAAAAGGTAAATCTAACAACAAAAAGCAGTTTTGGAAAAATATTTCAAAACAACACAAAAAAACTCACTGCAAATTAAGCAGTGAGTTTTTTTCTTTTCGAGCACACAATGCGGTCTATTGCTTGCTGCTGCGCTTACGCATTTATGCTCTAAGCACTGAGGTGATTGACTTGTCGTGCCGCGCCCTTTATCTCCCGCGAGCTTCGCGACGCCGACGTCAGCCGAGAGTTAAATTGTTTTTTGTATGTAAATGCATATTGATGTCGGCAAAAGCACATTGTTTTAGGTAAAGCGAGGGTAAATCACGTTATTTTCGCAAAATATGTGAAAATAATCACATAATTCCGCAAAATTATGTGCACAAATCTATTGACTGCCGAATTCACGGATAGTATAATATATAAAAACAAGGAGGCGAAATCGCTTGAAAAGGTTCATTTTGGAGGATTTACGCAAATGGCGTGTGTCCAAGTACCGCAAGCCGCTGATACTGCGCGGTGCACGGCAAGTGGGCAAAACCTGGGTGCTGAAGGAATTCGGCAAGGAATTTGCCAACGTTGCCTATTTCAATTTTGACGAGTCGGAGGAATATCGGCAATTTTTTGAAACCACCAAAGATGTTGGCCGCATTTTGCAAAACCTGTCTTTTGCCAGCGGGCAAAGTATCAAGACGGACACGCTCATCATCTTTGACGAAATACAAAGCTGCAACAGTGCGCTCAATGCGCTCAAATATTTTTGCGAAAATGCCCCCGAGTACTACGTAGTATGTGCCGGTTCACTGTTGGGGTTGGCGCTTTCCAAAGGTTTTCCCGTAGGCAAGGTGGATTTTCTCGACATGGGTCCGATGACGTTTTCGGAGTTTTTGATAGCCAACGGCGACGAAAATCTCTTTTGCTATCTTGACAGTCTCGACACGGCGGAGCCCATCCCCGACGCTTTCTTCAATCCGCTTTGCGAAAAGCTCAAAATGTACTTTGTAACCGGAGGCATGCCCGAGGCGGTTTTGCGCTGGACGGTGGACAGAGATATTTCTTTGGTCAACAACGCGCTGGACGGTATTTTGGGAGCATACCAAAAGGATTTTGGCAAGCACCACGATGACGCCGACGAATTGCACAGGCACGACGTGCAAAAAATCAATCTCATTTGGAACTCGCTGCCTTCGCAGTTGGCAAGAGAAAACAAAAAGTTTCTCTACTCCGTTGTTAGGGGCGGTGCGCGTGCGCGCGAGTACGAAAACTCTCTGCAGTGGTTGGTAGACGCCGATCTTGTCACCAAGGTTTTTCGCATCTCCAAGCCCGCGTTGCCTCTATCCGCCTACGAGCAAACGGATTCCTTCAAGATCTATCACGGCGACGTCGGCTTGCTGCGGCGGCAAGCTCGGCTCAGTCACACGGCGTTTGCCGAAGGCAACAGGCTTTTCAGCGAGTTCAAGGGTGCTCTTACGGAAAACTTTGTTTTGCAAAGTCTGCTCCGACAGTTCGATTCCAAGCCCAACTACTGGGCGCAAGCACCCTACGAAGTGGATTTTGTCGTGCAGTCGGATAACGACGTGATCCCGATAGAGGTCAAATCATCCGAGAATGTCTCCTCAGTCAGTCTCAAAAATTATCTCGAATTTTATCCCGACGCTCCGTTGGCGGTGCGGCTGTCCATGCGCAACTTGTCCCATGACGGCAAGGTGCTCAATGTGCCTCTCTTTGCGGCGGACCAGCTGCACAAGCTGATTGATATCGCATTGCACAAGCAACAACAGCTGTAATTTTGTTTTTGCCGTCCACTTTCTTGCGGTTTTTACAAGCGTTTGCCCGCTGTGCACGGTTAATTGTCAAACCAAATGCAGCACCTTTAAAATATAATTTACTTTGTACGGAAAAGCCTCTCCTCAATGAGCAAGGAGAGGCATTTTTTTTGTTTTTGTTGTGGCGCACTCTCCCGTTCAAAAGTAAACGCAATTTTTTTTACTTAATTTTTGTTGAAAGTGTTGACAAAAGTCAAAGGGGGGGGGTATCATAGGTACTACATACAAATGTGGAAACTATGCAAAACTAAAATTTAAGGAGGAAATCACAATGACGCACAAATTACACGGAAAAACATTGCTCATAGCCGTTTTTGCGGTTGTGCTGGTGCTTGCGCTCGGCGCGGCGGTGTTTTTCAGCGTATATTTAGCAAGTAACTCGGCTAAAGCCGAAGGGCAGCTTGTGCTCGACGGCAACACGGCGGAGTATACTTTTGAAAATGATCCTGCGGAAAACTCGCTTTGGACGTACAATCGTACAACAAACGAGTGGACCTCAGCAAAGAACAAAAGCGGAGTGGGGAGTACAAACCCCGATTTGAGCAAAAGCAATATTCTCAAGCTGAATGTAACAGGGGCGGGCAATATTGTCTTAAAGTGGAAACTTTCATTCTCTCCATCAAGCTTGGCTGTTGCTATAAAGCATTATACAAATGTGGTTGACGGCGATTTGAGCAGCGCTCAGTCTACCTATGTTTTGAACCGTGGGTACACCGGTAGTAGTCCCGAATATAATTTTGCATTCGATAAAGATGACGATACCTTTACAAAATTAAATTCATCAACTGATACGAAGTATTCAGCCGAAGTGACAATTGAAAATTGTGAGGTAGGGGATGTTATTGCGATACTTTATGGTGCACGATCGTTTTCTTCTTGCCAATTTTGTATTCAGGGACTTAAAGTTCCCAACAATCAATTTTCCATTACAGCAAAGGTTGCCGAAAGTGACACTCAATTCGGCACAATAAAGACGGAAAGAGATGAAGAAGTTTCCTCGGAAGATGGCGTCTTGGAAGTAAAGCGCGGCTATGATGAGTCTGTAACGTTTACAGCTGTACCCAATGATGGCTACATTGCATATTGGGAGGATCAAAGCGGAACTGTTGCCAGCAGCAATGAAACGCTTACCATTTCTGAAATTGGTGATGATAACGACAAAACCTCATATACAGTACATTTTGTCCGGGAAAAAGACCTCAAACCGTCTCCTGCAGAGGGCAGTGAAGCATTTTGGAAGGAACTTGACGATGGGAAGGTCGGCATAGATTTTGACCAATACGACGGCAGTTCAACGATCGCGTTGGACATACCCTTTGTTATACCTCAAGGAGGCGGCTACCTTCAATTTGATTACTCGTATTTTACCAAATTTCAATTTACTATTCGTTTCTATATAGACGGAATTTGTCAGGACGGTAAAGATAACGTTAATCAATTTCCATCCTACACATCAAATGTCGCTCCAAAATTTTATATTGCAAGAACCGAAAATGACGGGGAAAATGTTCCCGAGGAATCTCGCTATGTGCAATATGTGGACGGTCCCGGCTACCATAGGGCACAATTGAAGATTAGTAAGGGAAACTGGGAAAAAGCCGATGGCGATGAATTTTATATCAAAAACGTATGCGTTGTGGATGAGCCCACAATGTTTAATGATGTCATCTTCGAATTTGACGATAACTTTGCCAAGGTTGAAATGAGTTATATGGGTAGCGATGGTGCAACTCCCGTTGCGGCAAATCAGCCGACCAAGGTGCCTGTTGGCATCAACGTATATTTTGAAATAACTCAGCTAATTTTCGAAAAAACGTCTATTTTTGATGAAACGCAGCAAGTTGCGTACACCTTCAGAGACCTCACAAGCAACATTACATTAGAGAATTATAGTTCACCTTGGACTCAAAACAATTGGGTTGACAAGTCTAATACTCATTTTTGGTATGCTGCATATGGTCAAAACAAGGCAGGATTGGACTACAATAATCAAGGCGTGGCCGCACTAGATCTACCCGGAACCTACGAAGGTCAAGCAAAAATACAGGTCAACTTCTTGGAGTCGGTACCGCTGGACGTTTCCGTCACAAAAACCACCGATGGAGACAGCGAGGTAATAAACGATATCGAAAACGGCAGCGACATTGTTTTCCCCTTTGGTAAGGACAATTCTCTTATTGTCAGACTAAATACATTTAATGTTCTCAAGCCGGAGGATTTTTCCATAAAGATAGACGGTGCCGAAGTCGGTAAAGATAAGCTTGAGCAATATGACAACGCAATCGGCTTTGCGCTTACGGATGTGGGAAATCATACCATTGAGCTTGCTTATTCTCTTAGTGATGACGAAAAGTACAGCTACAAGGAGAAGTTAACATTCACTGTCAAAGAGACCATCAAGAGCTCATTTAGCGATGTTGTAAAATCAGATAATCTTATAGTTGATGCGAAAACAAATTTCTCTACCGGCAGCAACATGGGGACCAAAAATTGGGAATTCGACCCCTATCGCTCGGAAGAAGGCAACTATGCTTATTGGGGCTTATTGCCTAAGGGAGCGACAACTTCAGCCCAGCCCATCGGATACGGTGACTTATATGTCAATTTCAAAATGGATGATCAGGTGCCCGATGAGAGCGGAAGTATTTCCTTTGAGTTCCAATTAAAGAGCTTTGTATATGACCGCATGATGTCGGCCCTTGTGGGCAAAGCAAACGGTTACAGTGGACTGCTCTATTATAGAACGAGTAGTGCCTTTAGCGTTATGGATGATCTTGCGCTTGAACAAAATGGATCGGTAAGCAATGCAACATTTCTTGCGGGCGTTTTGGAGCGTGGCAAGGATGCTGTCACCGGCAATGGCGTAATCCTGCAAAATAACGGTTGGTATCGCGTAAGTATTCCTGTCCAAAAAGGCCAAACGATTTATCTTGCTTATTTCATGACAGTGCCGAGGACCTCTGAAACAGTAGATGATGCATGGTTCAGTATCCGCAATATCCGTTTGAATACCGGTGATGCAGCAATACAGCTGGAAAAGGGCGACGCAAGCAGCAATGGCAGCGTCACGGCAACAGTCGGTGAGGATGTCCACAATGCGGGCGAAGAAGCATTTTCTGTCAGCGCAGGCACTGCGATAACACTTAAGGCACAACCCGATGCGGGCGAGATTTTCTACGGTTGGAGTGTAAACGGCGACCTGGTGTCCACAGAGGAAGAGTTTACCTATTTTGTGGAAAAAAGTTCCACTGTAACCGCTTATATGGCGCCCGATGGTGCATACAAAGCAAGGATAAACGGTGTGTTCTACAAAACCTTTGATGAAGCATTGAAGCAGGAGCCCAAGGAAGGAGAAAACATTACTGTTACCGTAGTAGGCAGAAATTTGGAAATTGACAGCTCTATTACGATACCCAAAAATGTAACCTTGCTTTTGCCTTACAATGCTGCCGGCGGTTTTACCGAAACGGGCAACCATACAAACGCTTCCGTGAAAATTTCTTGGTTTAACGAAACGTATAAAAATGCGTATATCACCGTCACAGTCAGTAACGGCGCAACCATAACCGTAAATGGTACTCTGCGTGTGGGCGGAATTGTAAACTACACGGAATACGGACAGCCGTATCAGGGGCACACCTCCGGCGCCTATTCCGAAATTATCCTAAAAGATAACAGTAAAATCGTTGTTGAAAACGGCGGTGTAATGGATGTTTACGGCCGCGTTTGGGGCGGCGAGGGTGCCGAAACAATGGGCACAGTAGAAGTTAAGGATGGCGGCAAGCTTTATGAACCTTTCCTCATTTTGGACCATGCCGGCGGCAGCAATGCTCTTGGCGCCTTTATGGCACAAACAACGCCCTTCAAACGCTATGCGATGATCAACATCGAAGTGCCCTTGACCATCAACTATGGCGCGCAGTTGTACGGACATGCAAGCCTGTGGGTGCCCTCGTTTAACCTGCTTGCTTCTCTTGACCAGCCCTTCATCAGCTACGATATGGGTGCTAACTATGGCGGCGATGGCAATGGTCACGACACATTTGTGATGCTGCACAAGGGCTCCAATGTAACAGTAACATACGACAAGACCAAAACGGTAAAAACTAAAGCAGATAACGGCAATGATGACAGCGTTGACAACTGCACCGAGGGAATTGGCAAAACTACAATGACCTTTGAGGGCGGCGCAACGTTCAGCTACATGCTGTTCTCTGCAATGGGACTCAACGTGCCCACTATGTCCGTTGTGTTCTCTCTGCCGTACAACTTTGATGTGGTGATGAACAAGGGCACAAAGAGCGGTGAGGAAGTTGCCGCGGACTACAACGTCTACGAAACGAAAACCGACTTTATGATCATGCCCGGCGCAACGGTGACAGTGGGCGAGGGTGCGACCCTGCTGCTCAATGCCAACACTTGGGTGCTGGATGGCTTTGCCGGTGGCAAACAGGCGGGCAAGCATTATCCCTCTGCCGATGAATTGGAAAGCGCAGGCTACACCAAGGGCGCCAACCTTATTGTAAACGGAACCTTGAAAGTTGGCAAAAAGACGACCACCGCTAAGTTTGACATTTTTGGCGGCTCCGACCAAGTAGATGTTGGCAAGCTTGTGCCGGCAGTGTTTGTGGGAACAGTGCAAACAACCGGAACAACCGGTCGCATTGAGTTGCTCGAAGGAACCGTTGTGCGCGACAAGATTTGGGCAGGTTTGGAAGAGGCAGACTACTTTGCCTACACTGCCACGGCCCGTGTTTGGGATAAAGTGCACAATTGCTTTGGCAATCTTGTGGCCGGACACAACTACACTGCAACAAGCGGAGACACCTTTACGCCTGACAACGACAGCATAAGTTATACAACCACCAAGGACGGCGAGGAAAACCTTTCGCTGCAGCTTGGCAGACAGCTGCTCGGCTCTTGGAAGGTAGAGCACAGCGATCACCTGTTGGATTGGGCTCTGCAGGAAGCCGACAAAAAACCGGACATACAAAACAAAGTCACAGAGATCACGAGATATTGCAGCGAGCTTGGCTGTGATCACCATGAAACCAAAAATTTGTTT
>CANRHP010000043.1 GCA_947630455.1 uncultured Clostridia bacterium | reverse complement strand
GGACTTGATCCTTTAATGCGCGTCACATTTCTTGATATAATTAAAGAAGAACACGCCAAAGGCAAAACAATTTTCATCAGCAGCCACCTTTATGAGGAACTTGAAACGACGTGCGACAGAGTGGCGCTTATCAACAACGGGCATATCGTTGATATTGCGAATATGAACGCACTCAGGAATCGCCCGATCAAAGAATTTAAGATCGAATTTCTGACTGCGGATGATTATAACCGTTTTGCAAACGAAAAATTTGAGGTCATTCGCCGCCAAAAACAGTATCACCAACTGACGGTAAGCATACCGGCTGACGGAGCGGGTATCCTTTTGAAAACTCTCAAAGGTTATTCCGTTAAATTCATATCGGAAATTCCATATACGCTCGAAACACATTTCAAAAAAATTTTAATGAAAAGACAAGGAGATAATAACAATGTTCAGTAAAGCACTATTCAAACAATCATGCAAGGCGAACGGAACCATGTGGGCAATAATCACATTTGCCGAATGTTTTATGCTCGCTTGCGTCATGTTGATCAGCGGCAAGGGCGGCATTGATACTACTGTCGAAGCAGTGAAAGATACGATTGTCCGTCAGGAAATGGATGTGCAAATTGAAGCAAGAGCAATCAATTACTACGAAAATCAGATCGACGGTATGCAGCACTTCGACTTGTATTTCGTCGAAGATTTGCAAGGCGGTGGGATCAACACGCAGACAATAGCCGCCGCATATAGCAGCGCGACAGAAAAATTGCAGAATTATATGTTTACCAAAGCCGCCGCCATAGATCCCGCATATACCCCTGAAACCGACGAGGCGAAGGAACTTTTGGGAAGCGTTATGTATGCAATCAATCCGCCCGCAGGAGAAAATCAGTCAAACGGTATGTTTGACGATTTCTACACATCGCACGGAGAATCGGTGCCGGGAGAATATTTTAATTCGCTACAATTACTCACGCATTTAATGAGCGGCGATTTGTCGGAGTATTTTGCAAGCGCAGAACGGGCGGCGTTCATTGAGGATAGAGCCGAATATTGTTCCTCGATTTTCCTTGCCGGCAATATGACGAGCCCCGAAAATGTGGAAAGAATGATCGAGCAACTTGAAAAATACGATATTAGCCCTGAAAAATACGAAAGTTTGGGCTACACCTATCCGACGATCAAGCAAGCCGCCGCAGGTACTGTCGTAACTTACCGCGCAAGGCTCGAAAGCGAACTCGAAAAATTAGATAACACGCAAGAAGATTATGGCGAAAAGGTAACGAAGATCAAAACGACGCTCACGGGAGAGATCGCTTCGAGCTTTTTGTCGTCCTTGCCGCAAGACGTTTCTGCCGCCTTTGAGGAAATCGGACAACTCAATCTTTACGGCATTGTGGTAGGCTCGATCTTCTTCCGTTTGGCAGGACTGCTTCTTCCCATTATCTATATGATTATGGTGTCCAACAACCTTATCGCGGGACAGGTGGACAGCGGTTCAATGGCGTATGTCCTTTCTTCCTCGACAAAACGGCAAACGGTAGTGCGCACACAAGCGGCATTTTTGATTTTGTCGCTTTTCGGAATGTTTGCGCTTACAACGGTCACAAGTTGCATTTGCCTTGCGATTGTAGGTGTAGAAGTCGCCAAAATCACTTATGGGCAAATACTTCTTTTCAATCTCGGCGCATTTTTGGTATTGTTTGCGCTTTCGGGGCTGTGTTTCTTTACTTCCTGTTGGTTCGACAGGAGCAAGCGTTCTATGGCGATCGGCGGAGGGCTCAGTATCTTTTCTCTCGTTGCCGCCATGCTCGGTCTTTTCGGGAGCAAAGTCATTCCCACGATCGTAAGGCTCAAAGCGCTGAATTTCTTCAATTACGCTACGGTTATTACGCTGTTTGACGCGATCTCCATTATCGACGGCACATTGACCTATCTATGGAAATTTGCGATCCTGCTTGTACTTGGAATCGTAGGCTATATAGTGGGTTCTATGCGCTTTGTAAAGAAAGATTTGCCGCTGTAATAGCGTTCAAGAAGAAAATTATTAAAGGAGTGATAATATGTTGGAATTTCAGAAACTTTGCCATGAAATCGAAGGGTTGAGCCCTTCGCAAAGAGTTATGCTTTTAACCGAAAAATCGGTTGACGTCATTCATGGATTGAGAGAACTCGAATCTACGGAATTCGATCCTGTGGTAATACTTGCTTCTTTTATCATAGGCTCCGTCGTTTCGGACGGATCGCTCTCGGAGAAAGACTATCTGTTTATCTATCCGTCGCTTGCAAAGGCTTTTGGGGATGAGTGCGATCTTTATGAGGTCAAAAGCTCTATCAAGGTATCGAAAGACGTCCAAAAGGCGATTGCAGACGACACGAAAGAACTTCTCGAAATTATATCCGAGGCAGATGATCGACTCGGGAATGATATTATATCACTATGTCTACTGATCACATCGGTGGACGGCAAAATCTCACTGAAAGAAAAACGATATATCAGACAGCTCTGTAAAACATGACAGTTGCGGCGACTTAAAAATGGGATATCAAAATGTAGAGTAGAATAGGAATCCAAGAATATAGAGAACGGGCTACCGATGAAATACTATCGGTAGCTCATCTCTATACTTATTCCTTGAAATACAAAATAAATCCGAACCAATCGCGGGTTACGATCACCCTTGTTGAGTTCGGATTATTTTGATTTGGTGGAGATAAGGGGATTCGAACCCCTGGCCTTCGCATTGCGAACGCGACGCTCTACCAACTGAGCCATATCCCCACAAATAGTAAATATATTATACAACACGCGATCAAAAAAAGCAATAGATTGAAGGCATTTCATTATTTCTAAGTGCAGTCAAATTTTAGATCGCCGCCAACAAAAGCATTGCTGTGCAAAAGTTTGCAACGAATATGCCAAAATAACTTTACTAAACCGTTGTTTTGTGTTAGAATATACAAGCAAACAAAATACAGCACACAACCGGAACATGGAGAAATACCCAAGTGGCCGAAGGGGCGCCCCTGCTAAGGGTGTAGTACGTGGTTAGCGTAGCGAGGGTTCAAATCCCTCTTTCTCCGCCAAGACAGAATAATACGAACCCGACAGAAAACGTTGGGTTCGTATTGTATTATGTCAACGATTGGTTTGGATAGTGATTGAACTCAAATAACATAAGTGTAACTCAATTTTATAAATTCGCTCATCTATGGTTGTGTCCGAAAATAGAAATTTAAAAAGCAGGGCATGCCTTAATTACAATTTCCAAGCAATCAAAGCCGGCGCTTTTTGGATTTTCACCTTTTTGATTTTTCTGTGATTTATTTCTAACTTCCCACGGAAAAACCTTTGTAACATTGGAGCGTGTGCTTGTCTTTAAACAAGTCGGCTCGGCTGCGCCTCACCGAAAATAAGCACATGGTATGCATGCCCACTCATTGAAGCAGTCTTTAAACCCCAACGGACGGGTGCAGCAGCCCTGCCTATTTCGATCAATGCATTTGCGCCAATTTATGTTTTGTGCCAAGATTTATATAATATTTGCCAAACATATTTGGTGAAAATTTCGTGTTTAGGATTCTGTTTGGCTGTTGTCGATCAAATTTTTTGTGTTTTGCCTGTATAAGGAAAGGCTGTTTTGTGCCTAATTAACGTTAAACTGAAAATAAATTACAAAACGCTTTACAAAATCAGACGGCACGTGTATAATAAGAACAAGCTTTTAGGCGTAGTGGAGCGTCGTAATTGACGTTCCGTTTTTTTTGTGCGGCTGATGCAAACTTGCACGTTTTTTGCGCAAGCTAACTATACTAAAGAAAATGCGAGACGAACTATGCTTTTAACCCTTCGTGCCCTCAACGGCAGTAAGTGGTGCAATGCCATCAACAAATTTTTACATTCGCCCTACTATATTGCGTTAGTATCAGCGCTTGCCGTTGTTGCCAACCTTTTTGGCGGAGAGCTTCCTGTATGGTACATTTTTGCCGCGCTTGGCATTGTTATCGTACTATTTGCCGAGGACACTTTGCCGGTCGTTCCCATGATAGGATGCGGATACATTTCCGTATCGGCGGCTAACAATCCGGCGGGACATTACGGAACAAGTTTATTTCAAGACAAATCCGCACTTATACAGCTTGCCGTTATTGCCGCATTGATAGTTGCGTCTCTCGGCACTCGTTTCGTGTTTGATCTGGCATGTCCCAAACGTGTTGAACGCGTTCGCAGAATGCCGCGGCTTACGTCCGGCTTTGCGTTGTTAGCGGTTGCGTATATTCTTGCGGGGGTTACGCTGGCAAACGATTACGGAAAAAGCGTATTGTTCGGTTTGGTTCAAATTGTATGTTTGGTCATACCGTATCTGTACTTTTACTACACTGTTAATTGGGGCAAGGTGTCACGCACTTATCTTGCTCAAAGCTTTTTGGCGCTTGGACTTGCTATAACGGTGGAAGTGATAGGGATGTATGTTATGGCTTTTTTGTCCCTATCGAATGGCGGCGGCTTTTCGCGCGGACAGCTTGTTACGGGGTGGGGCGTTTACAACAACGTTGGATTTTTACTGGCGTTTTGTATTCCTTTTGCTTTTAATCTTGCATTGCGCTGCCGTCATAGGTATATTTATTTTATTCTTGCACATGTAATGGAGTTGGCTCTTGTCTTTACACAAAGCCGTGGCTCGATACTTTTTGGTACGATAATTTATGCGGGTTGTTTCATATATGCCGCTCTCTATTTAAACAGTAAGCAGCGTTGGATCGACTTAGGCATATTAGTGGGATTTGTAACAATTATCGGTGTTGCGTGGGCGATATTCCCCAAACAATTTTCCGAAATTTTTGCCACTATGAAGCATGCCGGTTGGGACGACAGCGGACGTTTTGAGTTGTACAAGGACGGACTGAAACAGTTTGCGCAATCGGCGCAGTCGGTGTTTTTAGGCAACGGATTTTATGCGGGAGGTCACCGTTACGGCAATTTGCCGGCAGACGCATTTTTACCTCCGCGCTATCACAACACGGTGATACAGCTTTTGGCTTCCGGCGGCTTGATAGCTATGGTCACGTATTTGTTTCACCGTTATCAAACGCTCAAGCTGTGTCTCACACATAGAACTCACGAAAAAATGTTTGTGCTGGCTGCGATAATGGTTCTTACAACCTCAAGCATGGTTGACTGTCATTTTTTCAATATGGGCCCCGGTTTAGTTTATTCCATCGTGCTGGTTTTTGCGGAGAATGTGGTAGACGACGAAGCTCTTCCCAAGCTGTTCGGCAGACGTAAGGTCGTTGAAAATGCACAACAAACCGTATCCGAATAACAATCTTTTGCCCCGTCGAAAATAAAGGTGTTTACAATGTTGTTCATTTGCAGTTCAACCCTGATTGACATCAAAACTCGACGGGGATTTTATTTACAAAATATGTGATTTGTAGTAAAATTGCACCGTAAAGGAGATCGATATGGAAAAACTAAGAGCTAAACAGGGCTTTATTTGCGATATGGACGGCGTAATTTACCACGGCAACACATTGCTGCCCGGGGTGAAAGAATTTGTCGAATGGATGTATGCCAATAATAAACGGTTTTTGTTTCTCACCAACAACAGTCAAAAATCCCCCAAAGAGTTGCAGCAAAAGCTGGCGCGAATGGGCTTGACGGTGCCGGAACACAATTTTTACACGTCGGCGTTGGCAACGGCAAGCTTTCTCAAAAGTCAAGGCGGTTCAACGGCTTATGTTATAGGCGACGCTGGGCTTACCAATGCGCTTTATGAGGTGGGTATCACGCTGAATGATATTGATCCCGACTACGTCGTAATCGGCGAAACGGAAAACTACAATTTCGAAAGCATAAAAAAGGCTACCGCGCTGGTCAATGGCGGCGCACTGCTCATAGGCACAAATTCCGATATCACCAACCCCACAGAGCATGGCGAGGTACCCGCCTGCAAGGCGCTTGTGGCGCCGGTGGAGTACGCCACGGGCAAAAAGGCCTATTACATTGGCAAACCCAATCCTTTGATGATGCGCGCGGCAATGGAGCGTTTCCACGAAAAGGGCATACATTCTCCCGAGGTGGCTATGATAGGCGACCGAATGGATACCGATATGATAGCTGCGATAGAGTCCGGTCTTGATTCCGTGCTGGTGCTGAGCGGCGTATCCACTCGTGAAACCGTCAAAAAATTTCCCTACCGTCCCCGCCTGATACTCAACGGTGTAGGGGATATATGCGCGTAGAAATTAGTCGGTTTAAATAAATTTGTCACAAAAACGGCGTCTCGCTATTTGCGAGGCGCCGTTTGTTTGCCTATATGTAAATTTGCGCATATGCTCAGACGTTCACTCGTGCGGAAACAACTGCGGCTTGGAGAAAATGCTGTCCTCTTTGGTCAGCTTACGTATCACTTTGCACGGATTGCCTGCGGCAAGCACGCCTTCGGGCACGTCGCGCGTAACAACGGAGCCGGCGCCTATCACCGAGCCTTTGCCGACCGTCACTCCTCCGCAAATCGTCACGTTGGAGGCTATCCAGCAATCGGAGCCGATCGTTATCGGTTTGGCGTATTCTTTGTCCGTCCACACGCCGTCTGGGCGCACATACATGCAGCGTTCCTCCGGCAAAAACGGGTGCAGCGGCGTAACAATACTCACCCCGCTGCCAATAAAAACATTGTCTCCTATTGCAACGGGTGCGCAATCCAGTACCGTCAGATTGAAATTGGCGTAGCAATTTTTACCAAAGCGTATGTTGTCGCCGTAGTCAAAATAGATCGGACCCTGCAAATACGCTCCGTTGCGGTGCGGCAGCAGCTCCGCAAGAATATCCGCTCGTTCGGGGTCGTCCTCGTCCAGTACGCTGTAGGCGTTGCACAGCTTGTGCGCATAAGTGCGCCGTGTTGCAAGTTCTTCATCAGCGGGGTCGTATATCATTCCCGCCAGCATTTTTTCTTTTTCGGTCATATTATCCTCCGACGAAATTATACCAAAAAAACTTTTGCGTAGCAATCGAAAACAACTTTAATTTGCGTTGTTTTTCATTGAATTTTTGTGCGAATATATGTTTTGGTTGGGTTGTGCAGTAGTCGGTTACTACCGTATAAAAGCTTTGATAAAATGCCCAGCAGAAAAAGTTGCTGATGTGATATATATTCACTCCGATTTCGGTACATGCGCAGCCTTCCGTTGTGAAGGCAAGACAGTAAAATTGTTTTGACCGTTTTACAACAAAAAAATCCCACCTCGACGGTGGGATTTGTCATATAAAGTTATTTCTTTTGCGGTTCGAGCTTTTCGAGTCCGCCCATATATTTGCGCAGCGCTTGCGGTATTGTCACGGAGCCGTCCGCCTGTTGATTTTGCTCCAACAAAGC
>CANRHP010000042.1 GCA_947630455.1 uncultured Clostridia bacterium | reverse complement strand
ACAACCAGTGTGCAATGCATACTTGCGCAATTATCGAAAGCGCAAGAGAGAAATTATAAAAAGGTTCAGCATTGGGAACTCCTTAAAAAAATATACGTACATAAGTTATCAACCTTCAATAGGGTAGATTACGATGAAATCCATCGAGAGAAGTGTACTACAACAGCTCCTATATATTTGGTAACACCATTTTTGAAATACACGATCAATACAGTGCCCAGCATTTCTCATTTAGGTTGCAGGAATATATCGTCTCGGCGCCGATCAACTTATTCAAATGAGTTAATTGATTTTGTACAGATATTTGTTTCTCCTTTAATTAAATCCAAGCATATCTCGCAACCATTCGAATATATTTCTCTCTTTGAATGTGTTCCGTATATCTTCCAACAGATTTTCTTTTCCTTCCTCAAATTCCAATAGCACTTCCGATTGCTTTTCAAGGTAAACAATGGGTAAATTGTGACTGTTGTAAAAATACATCGGAGAACTGCACAATATTACTTCGTCATCGGGACGCAGAGTATCATATATACTGCTTTCTCCATAGACCGTATACTGGGTCTGATTTGGCATTTCATCGTCTTGACAAACAATCTCCACATAACAATGCTCCTTGTCAACGCTGGCTATTGTGCCGACGTAATTGGCGTAATTGTCATCATCGGAATAATAATCAAGCATCTTTTTTCTCAATGGACCGTCAACATCGCATCCGGATAAAACCATCAAAAATGCAAGCATGGAAAAAAGCATAATTATTATAGATGTTTTTTTCATTATTCCCCCCCCCCCCATTAATATTCGCCAATTTAGGACAGCAAAGCTATTGGAACAAATATCGCAGCAGTGCCAAGGTATAAAAAGCCATGCGAAATATCTTTGTTTAAATACATTTTCTAAATAGCAGAGTAATTTTATCATAAGAAAACGTTATTGTCAATTTACAGTCAATTATCCTAAATCTTTTCACGCATATTCGTCTAAAACATTTGACTTGTGACTACAATAGTAGTAAACTATTCATAGTAATTTAGTAGGAATTGAATTATGAAGATGTCATCTAAAGCAAGATACGGCTTGTATGTAGCGGTTGAGCTTGCCAAAAACTACAAAAGCGATGAGTATCTCAATGTGGCAACATTGTCGCAAGCTACGGGAGTTACGGAAAAGTACCTCGAACAGATAATTGCTTTGATGAAAAAATCCGGAATCGTATCGGCTACACGCGGGGCTGCAGGAGGTTACAAATTGACTGCATGTCCCGAAGATATAACAGTCGGACAAGTGTTGCGAGCCGTTGAAGACAATCTTGAAATTGTTGATTGTCTCCATTCGGAGTGTTCTCAACGCGGTAAATGCGTTGCAAGGAACCTTTGGGGCAAGCTTTATGACAATATCAATTCTTATCTGGACACAATTTCACTTACGAAACTTGCGGAGGACGACATATGAAGGTTTATGCTGACCATGCAGCCACAACACCTTGTGATAAGCGCGTGGTTGAAGAAATGCTGCCATATTTTACTTCGGAATTTGGCAATGCAGACAGCCAGCATTTTTTAGGAAGAGATACCGCTAAGGCTGTAGCCGAGGCGCGCGCAACAATTGCCGAGCTTATAGGCTGCAAACCCAATGAGCTTTATTTTACCGGTAGTGGTACAGAGGCTGATAACTGGGCACTAAAAGGTGTTGCGCTGCATAAAAAGGATAAGGGAAAGCATGTTATTATCTCGGCAATAGAGCATCATGCAATACTTGTAGCGGCAGAATGGCTCGAAAAAAACGGTTTTCGCGTAACGCGTCTACCTGTTGATTCGACAGGATTGGTTCATGTTGAGGATCTTGAAAAAGTTATCGACGATGAAACAACTATTGTTTCTGTGATGTATGTTAACAATGAGGTTGGTACAATTCAGCCGATAAAAGAGCTTGCAAGGGTGGCTCACAAGCACGGCGCTTTGTTCCACAGTGACTGTGTACAGGCAATGCCATATTTGGAGGTAAACGTCTGCGACTTGGGAGTGGATCTGCTCAGTATGTCCGGACACAAATTTTACGGTCCCAAGGGAGTAGGTGCTCTGTACATTCGCAATGGCGTAAAGCTGGATAAGCTGATTTGCGGCGGAGGACAGGAACGCGCGCAGCGTGGCGGCACAACAAACACACCGGCAGTAGTGGGTATGGCGCGTGCTTTGCAGCTTAGCAGACAGGAAATGAACGTAAATAATGCACATATCGCCGCTTTGCGGGATCACTTTGAACAACGCGTAGAAAAAGAAATTCCTTACATTCGTCAAAATGGCAATAAGCAGCACCGAGTACCAAGTGTGGCAAATTATAGCTTTGAGTTTGTTGAAGGAGAGGGGATCCTTATGCTGCTGGATTTCAACGGTATTGCCGTATCCAGCGGATCGGCTTGCAGCAGCGGCAGCTTGGATCCGTCTCACGTTTTGCTGGCTATGGGCGTTCCGGTGGAAGTCTCACACGGTTCTATTCGTTTCAGCTTCGGTAGGGATAATACCATGGAAGAAGTTGACTACATCGTCGACAAACTCAAAGAAACTATAACTAAACTGCGCGATATGTCGCCGCTATTCGATTTGAAAAAGGGAGGAACGTACAATGTATAATCAAAAGGTTTTGGAAGCTTTTGCACATCCGCAAAATGTGGGAGAAATCGAAAATCCCGACGGAGAAGGGACTGTTGGAAACGCTACTTGCGGTGATATAATGCGTATTACACTCCGTATAGAAAACGATGTAATAAAAGATGCAAAATTTCAAACGTTCGGCTGTGCTGCAGCAATCGCTACCAGCTCGACGGCAACACAAATGGTAATTGGCATGACAGTAGACGAGGCGTTGAAACTCACAAACGCAAGAGTGGTAGAAGAGCTTGAAGGACTTCCTCCGCAGAAGATTCACTGCTCTGTGCTCGCCGAGGAAGCTATCAAGAAAGCCATTGAGGACTATCGCGCCAAGAAAGAGGGCAAAAGTACAGATAAGTCAAAGGTTGACTATGTCTAATAGAAATTTTTTACAAGAGCCGAAGTTTACTTTGGTTCTTTTTTTTGCATATAGTGCGCCTCAATTGTTCTTTTGATGTTGTATTTACTTAATAAGTATATCGGTTTTTGCAATTATATAAGTTACTATTTCAAGCATAATATGCTTTAAAGCCTATTTTTACATATTTTCTTTTGCTTAGTCCACACTAATGACAGAAACGTTTATGGAGGAAATATGAAAAAACTTTTAATAGGTATGGCTTTGGGTGCAGCAGCGGGAATGATAATTAGTGAAATTCCTCAAGTACAAAAGCTGCTTAACAAAGGCATGAAAAAAGTGAAAGAGATGACCAAGTAACGTTCGACAAAAAGACCGCTGCGAGCGGTCTTTTTGTTTGGCAAAGTTGTTGAAAAGTATTGTCAAAAGGTAATAACTTGTGGTAAAATTATATCATTATGGGTAGAATAATGGCATTGGATGTGGGCAACGTGCGTATCGGTATAGCCGTTTCTGATTTGATGGGTATTATCGCAAATCCTCTTGAAACGTACACCCGCAAAGGAAACATTGACAAAGATGTTGAATACATTGTCAAGCTTGCTCAAAGCAAAGATGTAACGCTTTTCGTTTCCGGATTGCCTTTGGATTTGAAAGGCAGGGAAACGGAGCAAGTGACCAAAACGCGTGAATTTATTGATGCTTTGAAAGCCGCATGCGATATTCCTGTGGAGTATCTTGACGAACGCTTTACGACGTTATCTGCCGAAAGAGTATTGATAGAGGGCAATGTGCGGCGCGAGGATCGCAAAAAGGTCATTGACAAAGTAGCCGCTACGATCATTTTGCAAAACTATTTGGACAGAAAAAGATAATAAAAAACGGAGGTCATATAATGGACGAAAAAGAAAAGAAACAACACAATTGCGATTGCGGTCACGAACACGAGCATGATGAACCTTGCGACTGCGGTTGCGAAGACGCTGATGAAGACGTCATCATGCTTGAGGACGAAGAAGGAAACGAATATCCGTATTATCACGTGGCAACGCTCGAGCACGAAGGAAAGGAATACGCTTGTTTGCAGGAAGCCGACGAGGACGTAGAAGAGCCTGCGATTGAGTTTTTTGAGTTGGAAGAAGTAGAAGAGGACGGTGAATTTTACTACAATTTACTACCGGTTGACGACAATCTTTACGATGCGCTCGAAAAACAATTGGCTGAGCTTGTAGCTGAAAATGATGATTTGTGTGATGATCCGGAATGTGACTGTAATCACCACGACGGAGAAAACTGAAAACAGAAGAAATCGCACTTTTATTAAGGGCGGTTGAAAGTAAAAACAGTATATTAAAAGACCGTTGGCTTTTTCACTTGGAAATCGTTGTGTCAACGGTCTTTTTCGATTTTGATATATCTTATAAACGATAAACAATGCTTTACTTAATCGAACTGCCGATGTTCATTTTTTGCCTCCATTGTGGGGGTACGCTATCGTCGGCCCAGTACTCATCTAATGAAACTATTTTATTTTCCTGTATGCAAACAAAAGAAACAACATGAAATGACATTGAGCGGTCTTTGGGATAAACCCGCACAACGGTAATTGTTATGTCTGCGGTATTTTCAATGCGTTCGATATCACCTTCCCATTTACCGGGATATGCACAATTCGCTCTGATAAACTCATCAACGGTGAAGTGCTCATTTGTGCAGTGCCAGTTCACATAGGCGTTATCGTGAAAGTATTGCTTTATGCTGTCTTTATCCTGCTCTAAAACCGCTTTCCAAAACTGTCTTATCATAATAGCGTCTCCAATAAAAAAACAATATATATTTTAAACTTGTCGAACAAGTAAGGCCGCGAAGCGAGTTCGTCTCGGTAATACATCGAGAATAGCAGATTGAGCGTTGTAAGAGGTGCAGCCTCTTGCCGGAGCGACGCAACAAAACTCTCAGCTGTAGCTTTCCTACGGTAAGGAGAAGGCCGCGCAGGGTGCACAATATATGTGTTTCAGACTGATGTATATTGGTACGTCCTTTGTTTGCTAAAGTCTTTTCAAGTGTTTCGATAAACACTAAGTCGCCTTATGCCATATGACCGCTTTCTACAAATATACAAAAGGTGGTTAGTATTTCCCAATAGCTCGCGTTTTTCGGAAAAAGCCAGATACCATTCTGCAAGTGCCTTGAAATCATCATCTGATATGGAAAAATCCGGGCGCTCTTCTATTGGTGCTAAAAGACCGTCAGTGCCCGTTGTAGTAATCCAATCAACAGGCTTATTTTGAAACAAGCTTTCAAATTCGATTACATCATAACCGGTAAATAGCTGTTCCTTAAAATGCTTCACTTTATAATCTTCCGTAAAGTTCTCGTCCTGTCCTGTTGCCCAGTTTCCGTAGAAATAGTTTGAGTACATGATTGCAAACACTGAAATAAAGGCAAAGAGTATCACTCCATCGGACTTTGTGACCCGAATCGCCTCATCTATTGCATGGTTTACTTCGTCCTTGTCGTACAGATGATACATGGGGCCAAGGCTAAGAGTAACATCAAAGGAATCGTCAGTAAACCGACTGAGCTCAGTGGCGTCGCCTTGATATGATATAATATTTTTCAGACCCTTGCTGTTTTCCCTTAGTATCGCGAGGTTGCTTTCAACAAGCTCAACAGCGGTAACGTTCATTCCCTCTTTTGCTAGCGGAATGGAGTATCTGCCTGTTCCGGCTCCAATCTCGAGAATTTTGGAGCCTTTTGCTGCATACCGGTGGATATGGTTCATTGTGATATAATACTCAAGCTGACCGTGCCGGCTTCTGCTCAGCCGTCCGTCCTCATCGTATTGATTATAATAGTCACTTACTATTTCTTTTCTGGTACTCACAATCAACCTCCTCACAAATTAGCTGCAGAACAGCTACTATTCGTCATTTAAAATTATTTCACAAAAGTGAAGTTTATCCCTCGTCAATATCTTTTTTCAGCAGCTCACGGAGATCCTCGCGCAGATTGAACATTTTCATGTATTCAATAAAGTCCTTTTCGAGAAAAGCAATAGATATGCCGAAAATTTGCTCAAAAGCCGGTGCTGTATTATCAGCGCAGCGTTTATAGAACTCAACGTATTTTTCCGTACCGAAGCGTTCAATCAAGTATCCAGTAAATGCTCCTGCGAGAGGATAAGTCAACTCACAATCATATTCGCGGAAATTACTATTTTCAATCAGCTCAACTATAGAAGGATTTTTTCCTTGTTCAATATACCATTGAGTCCAAGAATAATTGTCTATACCCCACCAGTAATGATCAAAAAACATTGCAAGTCCTTCACTGATAAACCGCGAATTCGGTCTGCAAAGCGAATAGGAGATAATATGTGCGTCTTCATGGAAACCAATGCATTTTATCGCTTTGCTATATACGGCATAAATATGATTCATGCCGTCCTTGCTTATAGTATCCGGTAGAGCAAACCCATTGCATGGTTCATCGTAATCTTCGTCGTGGGTAATTGCGTATTGTTTTCCGACCTCTTGTGGAGTATCGAACAAATGATAGTGGATTTTGCCCTTTGCATCAGCATGCAGGCAGCAACTGATAAATGTGTAGCATCCTTCCTGGATATTGGCGATTTGATTTATTTCTTCTTCAGCCAAGCTGTGTCTCTTGTAGTGAAAAACATAGTGGGGTGTTGACATTTCCATACCGACTTCACCTCTACAAATTAAATATTGTCGAATAGACGCTTATTTTATATTTAACATTATACCACACAAATGTAAAAAATCTACTGCCTGTTAAGACAGATAATCAATTTTACGCATTAATAATCTGTGTGTGCCACGGACGACCCCATCAATTTGGTCGGACTTTATTGATATTGTCAAATTAACGTTAGCTGCTACTTTGTGGAAAAATCTTATTTGCGGCATGGCAGACAGCGAAAAGTCTCATTTTTTGTTTATTCCATTAAAAAGTCTTGTTTTTTGATTGCAAAAAATAGGCGCTTGTGCTATAATTTACAAGGTTTAATTCGCATTTGTGCAAGATTTGTACGTTGTGCCGAGATTGCCTATCGGTTGCGTACAGAGTTGACGGCGCAAAGAGGTTAAAAACAACAAAAAAGGAGAATAAAAAAATGGCAGTTGTATCAATGAAACAGCTTTTGGAAGCGGGCGTTCATTTCGGACACCAGACCAGAAGGTGGAACCCCAAAATGAAAAAGTATATCTACACCGAACGTAACGATATACACATCATCGACCTTCAACAAACGGTCGCTCAGGCGGAAATCGCGTACAAGTTCGTACGTGACATCGCCGCAGAAGGCAAGCCCATATTGTTTGTGGGCACAAAAAAGCAAGCGCAGGACGCAATCAAGACGGAAGCAGAGCGCTGCGGGATGTATTACGTAAACAATCGTTGGCTGGG
>CANRHP010000041.1 GCA_947630455.1 uncultured Clostridia bacterium | reverse complement strand
CCGATAGATCAATACGAGCGTTTTGCTGCGCAGGTCGCGGCAAAGGCGCAAGGCGACGACGAAGCGCAAATGATGGACAAAGACTTCGTTACGGCGTTGGAATACGGCATGCCTCCAACGGGTGGCGTAGGTATCGGTATCGACCGCATGATAATGCTGTTTACCGACAACCAAAGCATACGTGACGTGCTTCTGTTCCCGACAATGAAACCAATAGACAACTAAAAAGCAAAAAAGGCTTTGAAACATCGGAGCTTTTGAGAGCCTGCAACTTGTAGGCTCTCTCTTTTTTTGAAAAGAACAGGCGTGAGGCGACGAAAAACGCACACGTTCGACGTTGTTGACTTTAGGAACTGCGTGTAGTAAAATTGTAAAAGTGATAAATCGGGATTTAACGAGGTATGAAATGAAACTATTCGTTTCTTTCTCAGCACGAAAAACTGGTAATTGTGCTCAAATTATTGATTTTATAAAGACGCCGCAAGATAAAGTGATTTATTATAAGGATTTGAACACACACGGGTGCAGTAATTGCGGTTATGAGTGTTTAAAAACACAATGCAGATATCGAGACGATGATGTTTACCGCCTTTATAGCAGTTTTGAGAGCTACGAAAAAGTAATTCTACTCGTTCCAATGTATTGCGGAAATCCTTCATCCCTATATTTCGGCTTTAACGAAAGAAGCCAAGACTTCTTCATGCACCATGAAAATGAATATATATCCTTTGTGGAGAGACTTTTTATTATCGGTGTCTATGGGAGCAAGAAAGAATCCCCGGATTTCATAAGGTGTTTTGAAAAATGGTTTGAGTGTACTTCTTATTCACATCATGTTCTGGGTATCGAACGCCATTTGTATCAGCAAACAATGAAAGATAGTGTAATAGATATTGAACCAGTTAAAATGGCACTACATGGGTTTGTTCGATAAATTCCCGTTTGTTTGGATGACAATACTCAATCGGTGGTTTTGGAATGCCTTGGGCGTACGGGTAAAGGGTATATATATGTACCGATAAAGCGCGATGAATAAAATTGAACTTTGGGACGCATACGACAACAAGCTCAACAAAATAGACGGCATTACTCTTGTGCGCGGACAACCAATACCGCCGGGAGTATATCATTTGGTATGTGACGTCATTGTTCGTCACACCGACGGTACATACTTGCTTATGCAGCGAGACCCGCGCAAACATCACGGACTTATGTGGGAAGCAACCGCGGGAGGCTCGGCTCTTCGGGGAGAGACTCCGTTGGAGTGTGCCAAGCGTGAGTTGCGGGAGGAAACGGGAGTAGTGGCGCACGATCTTGTCGAAGTGGGACGTGAGACAAACAACAATTCCTACTATGTGGAGTTTTTTTGCATAACCGATTGCGCCAAGGACAGTGTTATTTTGCAAGAGGGCGAGACGGTCGCTTATAAGTGGGTTACGCTAAAGCAACTTTTGAATATGACTGCCGAACATCTTGTCACACAGCGTATGCAACAATTCCTTGAGGAATTGAAGCAAGGTTGATTGCGTAAAGTAAACGATGTCTCCCCTTTGCGCACGAGTAAAGTGTTGCATAACGAACATGCCAAAGGCGTACATTGAAGTTGTGCGCACAAGAAGTGATGTTTTGCACATTTTATCAACTACTATTCGAGACATAGTATCAAAATATATGGCAAAATAGCTATGAAAGTGAAAATTACCGTCTTAAAACAAACCGTATATCCCGATTTGATAGCCACCTACGAACTGCCGCAGGAGTGTCCTTGTTGCGTGCAAGTGGGGCAGACCTGGACGTTGACGACTTGCCAACGCCCCGAAGATATGTGCGAGTCCGCATGGCAAACTCTGTTGCCCTTTGTGCGCGAACTGTTTGCGGGCGGCGGCAATTTTTACGGCGAGTGGATGCGCGATCCGCACTCGGCAATGGTAAGCTGCAACGACGGCTTTCGTCCCGTAACTTTTCTTATCGAAGCAACAAAATTCTGAAATTTCGAACTTTTTCCACTCTATACCGCTATGCTTGGCAACCGTGATTTTCAAGCATAAAAATATAGTTGTCCGCATGCTGTTTGAGCGAAATTGGCGCATTGCGGCTGCAAGTCGGTGTTTGTGCCGGCAATATTTTATACCAATCTAACCGAACACATTTATTTTAATTGACTGTCCTTGGAAAAAACAATATAATAATATTATGATTTACAAAAAATATTTGTTGGCAAGCAGTTCAATTATCGGTTCCGACGCAAAGCTGTCCTATATCGGGCTTTTCGATGTCATCGAGGACGCTATCACGGAGTGCATGGGTGCGCTCAGGCTGGACGGCGTAACGATCAAACGTGAGTACAACGCATTTTGGGTTTTCACCAAAAACAAAGTCAAGCTGTTCGGCAAGCTCGAGTGGGGCGAACAATTTACTGTTGAAAGCTTCATTTCCTCCTTGTCTCCCGCCAAAATGATTGTGGACACGGCTTTAAAAAATTCCGACGGCGCGCTTGTGGCTTATTCGAGCTGTGAAATGTGTGTTTTGGATCTTGCCACGGGGCGAATTCGACGCATATCAACTGTTGGTATAGACGCAACCTATAGGGTAGAAAAGCCTCAGTGCGCAATTTCGTTTGACAAAATCGACGATGCAGCGCTGACGCAGGTGGATTGCGTCACGGTACGATCAACCAACGTGGATTACAGCAAGCACTGCAACAACGTGGAATACTTGCGCTTTGTGTTTAACACTTATTCGGCGGAGGAGCTTTGTGCGCTTGCCGCCAAGGAAATTGAGGTGTGTTATGTGTCTCAATCCTATGAGGGCGATCTGTTGACGGTGCACAAGTCGGTATCTGCCGATAAAGATGTGCTTGCGGTCAAAAAGAACGGTTCCGATGTCATCAAATGTGTCATTATTCATTGAGCGGCGAATGTACAGCGCATGCTAAGCCATGCCGATTTGTTTTATACACTTCGCCTGTTTTTTGATAAGCAACATTTCATTCCACATCCAATCGAAATGGCTGTCGCACTAAGCGGCGGTCGTTTTTTTGATTTTTTGTCATAGTTCTAACCGCCAAAGCCAACCTGCTAAAGTACTTCTCCACTTTATTGATATTTATTCACCAAATCCCCCCCCCCACACAAAAAAAAGTCAATATGCGGCGGCGCAAAAAATATATATGTAACTTCACGGCGTATAGCCGAATACAATAAACGGTGAGCATATTATTTAACAATTTTGTCGCAGTGGTGGATAGCGGCGTAGGCGGCTTGACGGTGCTAAGCAAGCTTCGGCGCGATTATCCTCAATGCAGGTATCTCTATTTAGCCGATAGTGCCTATTGTCCTTACGGCACAAAAAGCGACGACGAAATTTTTGCGCGCTTGCAAACCGTATTCGATTGGCTTGTAGCGCAGCATGTATCCGCGGTGGTATTGGCATGCAACACGGCTTCCGTATTTGCGCCGAAGCTGCGGCTTCTATACGACGTCCCGATATACGACGTGATCGTGCCCACATGCAGCGTTGCTCTTCACAAGACGCACAGCCGACGCGTAGCCTTGCTTGCAACCGACGCCACCGTTCGCAGCGGCGTCTACGGCAAATTGCTTAACAGCCGAGGCGTAAGCGCCGCGTCCTTTCCGTGCAGCAGCTTGGTTCCTTATGTAGAGCAAGGCAAAACGGATACCCCCGACTGTGAGCGCGCGGTTCGCCTTGCCCTGTTAGACTTCAACAAAGCCGATGCCGACACAGTGATCCTCGGCTGCACTCATTTCCCGTTGCTGCGCAGCGTCATCGAGCCTCACGTGGCAAAAGCAGCCATAGTAGAGTGTGTTACGGATTTTGCCCCGCCAAGCAGCGTATCCCTGCCCGGCGAGGACGTATTTGTCACCACCGGCGCCGTCGCAGCAAAAAGCGCCTCCGTATTTTATCGGAAGGCGCACTTTATTCATATAGACATTTAGTGTAAATTTATCGGCAAATCCTCCTCGGGGTTAGCCGCGGCGGAGCTTCGTTCCTTCATCTTCATCACAAGCTTTGCAATGGCTTTCGATTCCTGCAGCGCGGCGACAATAACCGTATTTACGACAAGGTTCACCGCCGACATAGGTGCCCGCGCAGCAAGATACAGCCAAAAGCTCTTTTTTATCGTTTCGTGATTGCCCACAATCAAATCCCACAGTCCAATGGGACCCGGCTGCACTCCCACAATGTACTGCAGCCACAGTCCAAAGGTATTTATGCCGCACAGGCACACAATGTAGCATATCACTGCGGATATTGCCAATTTTGCAATGCGCGGCAGCTTCAGCTTGTACACCAGCGCGCACACCACGCCGTAGAGGGCTACGGAGATTGCCACAAACCAATTGTAATCTCCCAGCGGGCTGATGATATGCGCGATCAAATCACCCACGTAACCGACAACTACCGCAGGCAGCACTCCGAAATATATTCCCGTAAAAAAGCACACCGCAAGCGTAAAGGAAACGGCGTTGTTGCCCGGCAGCGGAATAGTGCAAAAGTTTGCAGCTGTGCTCAGCGCCGACAGCATAGCGATGCAGCAAATTTTCAAAGTCTTGTTCACAAAAAAAACCCCTTTTTGCATTTGCAAAAAAGGTCCGAAGTGTGGCAAGCCACTATTTCTCAACACAAAGCAAATGAGCTTCTGTCTAAGATAGCAACGGACCCAACAAACGCACCGCAGAACAAATGAGCTCTTTCGTCCACGCCTTTTCCTAAACATGGCACTTAACGCGCGTTGTCAACTTTGCCTATACCTATTATACGGTATTTTACCGCAAAAGTAAAGCATATTGCAGCTGTTGCGCAAGGCTTACAAATGCGTACCAGGCAAAAATGAAAAATTTTTCATTTTGTATACTCTTAATTTGTCAAAAATTGTTGAAAAATCAAGGGGGGGGGGTATCATAGGTGTTACATACAAATGTAAAATCTATGCACAACTAAAATGTAAGGAGGAACCATGACTAAGACAAGACAATGGAAAATTTCACTTGTAGCGCTGTGCGTGCTGCTTGCGTTGTCATTGACAGCGCTGGGAGTATCCGCATATACGCAAACCTTTGCCGAGGCGACCGACGTATCCAAAAAGTACGGTGCGTTGGTGCTCAGCGACAATACGGCAAAGTACTCGGTTACCGATGTCAACTCATCGTGGGAGTACAACCGCGAGCTAAATCTGTGGACCGCAACATTAGATAGCAGCGGCAGCAGCAAGATCACGGCAACAGTGGCGGAGGACAGTCCCGAGGACGGCGTTCTCGCCTTCGAATACCTTGTTGAGCGCAATGAAGAAAAGCTCGACGGTTACTTTGGTGATTCCTGGTCGTTCGAAAACTCGTACATCTCCGTCAAGGTTACGCCAAAGGAGGGCGACCCGCAAACCTACCACGCCGGCGATGATGTGTGGCACAACGATTTCAACATTATGACGGTTCCCGTTGCCCCCGGGGACAAGGTGGAAATTTTTGCAAGCAATCACAATGGAAATCAAGCTATTTATGCTTCTACCAACTATCTTGTGCATGGTCTTGCCTTGCCCTCCGTCAACCGCACGATCACCGTCACCACTGGCGAGCACGGCTCCGTCACTGCGGTGGACTCTGTCAACGAGGACGTGACCTTTGAGGGCAGCGCGCAGGATGGCGTCACAACCTTTTCTGTGCCTCTCGGCGCCTCCGTCGCACTCACTGCCGCAGCAGACGAAAACTTCTCCTTCAGCGATTGGCAGCAAAATGAGGAAACGGTCTCCTATGAGGAAATTCTCCATATAGATAGTATTCAATCCGACGTTGAGTACACTGCAAATTTTGTGCAAGACGGCGGTGTAGACCTCAGTGCAGTTGGTCAGTACGGCACGCAATGGACACAAGAGAGCGAAAACTCTTTCTATGTGCGCTCGTTTGATAAACCAAGCGCCAATGGAAAGATGGATAATAGTGGTAAAGATGTAAAAGATAGCGTATCAATGTACTACTATGTACAAGGTATGCAAGAAATCTCTTTTGATTGGTGGTATTTTTCAACAGGTTGGACGGCAACTGAGGAAGCGGCTGAAAGCGGGTTGAGTACGCTTACCAGCGGTAGTATGAACAGTGTGGGTGATTATAATCTTTGCGTTTATGTTGACGGAGTCGAATATATCCTTGCGGCTTTTTCTACCGATAACGTGATTGAAGGTGGGGCACACAACGGACAACACGCTCCCGCAAACAACCAAGCGGCAGAGCAGACAAATTCTTTCAAAATAAGAACGGAAAGTTTAGGTACGCATAAAATACAATTCAAATTGCAATTCAAAGTTTCTCATATAGAAAAAAGCAACAGCAAATTCTATTTCTATGAGGAAGCGGCAGGAATAAGCAATTTGAAAGTTAGTCCCGTTGATCTTCCGAGTTCCGATGACACAACTTATAGCGTTTTCAAGATGTCCGATTCGGAAAATGTAAATCAATGGGACAAACAAGATGATTCAAGTTATAAAATCGAAAATTCATCTACGAATTCTTTTGCAAGTGATTTGATCATTGATTTCTGCGGTGATAACAACGTCACTTTTAACTATAACGTTAATAATAATTCGGTATACACAAGATTTCTTATCTTTGTCGACGGCACTGTCAAGGATAATATAACATCGGTAACTACCGGAGAATTTACACAAGTCGTCACCGGCGACGGCTTGGGTGAAAAACACCACAGAATCGTCATTCGCGCAGTATTGTCTAACGAAGCGGGTCCATTCGGAGCAGACACCATAACGATCGGCAACATTTCGGTTGTCGGTGCGGAAAGCACAGCCAGCACATTGCAGCCCGCCGAGTGTGGAAAGGACAGCAAAGGTGTAGATGAAGCATACATCAAGTGGAAACAGGAAGATGACGGTTCATATCGTTTTGACGGTAGTGAGGGTATCAAGGCAATAACAGATGCCGGTGGATATTCCTCTGCGTACAGTATGGCATATAGCACATTGTCTATGTTCTATGAATTTGACGGTGTTGGCGAACTCAATTTTGACTTTTGGCTGTGGGGCGCGATGAAAACGTCCACATCATTCCGTATGATATATCTTTATGTATACGTAGATAATCAAATTGCTTGGCAACGCGGTGGCGGAATGGAAAGCGGCTATTATTATTTCTACGGAGACGGAGAAAAGAAACAATGCGGAAAAAACAACAACTGGAACCCAACACAAGCAGTACAATACAAAGCGCAAGGCGTTCAGCTTGACTTTGATGAAGATTATTTGTCGGTTCCTCAGCTTCCCGAAGGTGCGAATACCTTTGCTCCCGCAACCATTGCAATCACAACGGACGGACACCACAAGGTGGAATTTAGATTTGGGGTAGATTACCGCGGAGAGTCTAGGAACTACTCTAATACCGACTTTGCTATCAAAAATGTTTCTTTCACTCCCGCACAACTGCACACCGTAAAGGTGGCGGATTATGACGCGCGCTTGGGCACCTTCTACTACGCAACCAAGGCAAATGCGGACGCGCAGTATGGCGAAGCCGTGGCATTGGCGCCGGGCAGCGAAGTGGACGTGCTTGCCGGTGACCTTGTGCAAATCACCTTTGTGGAGGCAACCGCTACCAAAGATGTAATTGTCAATTCCTCCGTAGTGCCCAACAGGCTGGTACGCACCAAGTTTGTGGGATTTGACGTGGGTGAGACCCACACGGACAGCAACTCTGCGGAGATCACTCTCACGCAGGACGTCACAGTGACGCCCTCCTTCAACCAGACAGCGCCGCAGCCCTATTTGTGGTCGCAGATCAATGTGGAAAACGAAGATCCCGGCAACGCTGTCCTTGCGCAGAGCAACACCGTCATCAAGCTGCCCTACGGCAAGGAGTTCGACTTCCGTTTGTTTGCCCAAGGCTACGGTGAGGAAGGCGAAAAATTCACCGTGACGCTGAACGGTGTGTCTCGCTCCTTTGAGGCGGTAGCCGGCAACGAAGGCGTAATTTTGCCGCCCGTGGGGCTGGATACCGAACACCTGTTTTTGGCAGTGGAGCCCAATGTGCAGGAAACCTTGTGCATAGAAGTAACTTACCAACTTGCAGGCTTCAGCGATTGCACATTTACCATTTGGGCAGAGTTCGAGCTTGACCAAGAGGTTGCCGCACCCGGCAGCGATGAGGCGCACAAGTCCGTGCTCAACAACCTGTTCTCGCCGGATAGCGAGGCGGGTGCATACGTAAACCCCTCCGATACGCCGGGGGAATGGTACTTTAGCTCCTCTGA
>CANRHP010000040.1 GCA_947630455.1 uncultured Clostridia bacterium | reverse complement strand
CATTTGTATGTAGTACCTATGATACCCCCCCCCCATTGGCATTTGTCAATAAATTAAACAAATATTAAAACAAAAAATTTTGAAAATTTTTTCATTTTCAAACTTTTAGACGCTTTGTAGGGTCAAAAGTGCCCCAAATAATGGAGTGGGGGGGGGACGGAGAGGACAAAATCGTCTTGCAGAAGAAATATTATAATGAAAGTTTGAGTGCAAATTGCAAAAAACGGTATCGAGCGAGTTTGTACCATGGCATTTGCCATAAAGCCGATAAAAGAGCGCCGCCGACAACGCAGCGACGCTCCTTTGAAAAAAGAGAAGAACTATTTGATTTTTTCGGAATTGTTTTTGTCGGCGCATTGGGTGCAGTGCGTACAGCCGTCACATTCGTCACAGCATGCGCATTTGCCCTTCTTTTTGCGGACAACAGCTCCTATCACCACGCCCAGCACCACTGCCGCGCAAGCAACAATAACTATTATTTCGCCAACGCCCAAGCCGGCTGCAATACATGTCAACATTTGTTTGCTCCTTTGATCACTTTGCTCTCTTGGGAAATTTGAGCTTTATCTTGCCCTTGTTGTAGAACACGATAAAACATGTAACTGCGGCTGCAGCTGCCGCCCAAATGAACAGCGTCCACCACCAAGCGCCAATTGTGTAGACGATCGCGCCCACGGTGTAGCTTACCGCGATCCAAAACACCAACGTCCAGTTGAAACGTTTTCTTTCTCCCAGCTCGCTCTTTGCAGTACCCACTGCCGCAAAGCAGGGAATTGTCGTCATGTTGAACGCTATGAAGCTGATGAGTCCCGGTACGGTGATATTGGTAGCGGCTATCATTGCCACAACTGCCTGAATACCCGTGTCATCGGCATAAATTGCGTCCGCATTAAAGCCGGGCAGTACACCGGCGGCGATCAGACAGGCGCCCAGCGTTGCAAAGGTGGAAATGACGTTTTCCTTGGCGATAAGTCCCGCGACAGCAGCAAGCACAAATACCCATCCGTATTCGCCCAACTGACTGCCGAAGCCGAGAGGAGTGAACAGAGGCTGAACAAGTCGGCTGAGTCCGGCAAGGATACTGTCATTGATCTGCTCATCTTCGAGGAACCTCCAGTCGAAGCCGAAGTGGGTCAGCACCCAAATCAGTATCGTAGAGGCAAGAATGATGGTAAAGGCTTTTTTGATAAAGTGCTTGGTCTTGTCCCACAGATGCGCCATCAGGTTTTTGAACTGCGGCGCGTGATATGCAGGCAGCTCCATTATGAAGGGAGGAGTTTCGCCCTTGAGGGTAGTTGCGCGCATAAGCAAAACACAGACGATGGCTACAATGATACCCAACAGATACATTGCATAAGTTATAAGATCGGCATTGCCGCTGCCGCCTGCAAATTGCAGTATTATCGCGCCGGCAACAGCCGTCAGTATCGGCAGCTTTGCTCCGCAGCTGAAAAAGGGTATAACACGAACAGTCGCTGTGCGTTCCTTTTCGTCTGCAAGGGTACGCGTGTTGATCATTGCGGGAACGGAGCAGCCGAAGCCCATGATCATCGGGAGGAAGGAACGTCCCGATAGACCGAAACGACGAAACATTCTGTCCAAAATGAAGGCAATACGCGCCATGTAACCGCTGTCCTCCAAAATAGAGAAGAACAGGAACAACGTCAGTATTGGGGGAAGGAAGCTCAAAACCGCACCTAAACCCTCGATGATACCGTTGTTGAGCAAGCCGACTGCCCAGGCTGCCATGCCGCTGCCTTCGATAAGACCTTGGATCCAACCGAACAATTCGCCGACTATCATGTCGTTCCATATATTGTTTACTATGACGCCGGGCGAATAGATCGTGCCGTCGTAGATCGTTGCCAGCCACCTTACGCCGTAATTTATCGGTTCGCCTTCGGCGGTAAGCAAGCCCAACTCCTCCAACGTGGGCAGAGGACTTTTAGCCCAGTTTGCGAAGGTAGAAATAAACAAGAAGTTTTCCGAAAAGGTGAGGTGAAATATCAGGAAAAGTATCACCAAAAATATGGGAATACCCGCCCAACGGTTGGTGAGCACCTTATCGGCACGATCGCTGCGCGTAGCGGCAAATTTTTCCTTGCTTTTGCGCGTGAGTACCGGGGCAAAGTACTTGGATATGTACTTGTAACGACCGTCCGCTACCAACGCCTCGAAGTCGGTGCCGAATATCTCATCGTTGAAGGTAGATTTAAATTCCTCCACCATGGGCAGCGTTTCCTTGTGCATTTCCACTTCGATCTCGTCACCCTCTACCAGTTTGATTGCGTGAAAAAGAGGGTTGCCGACGTTTTGTCCGGAGAGGGCAATGCGAACGTCGCCGATAAGATGCGCAATTGGAGTGTCTTTGAGCACGGTAGAGCCGCGACGCTCCTTTTTGCTTTCGTTGAACGCCTTGTCCATCAGCTCCTGCAGACCCTGCTCCTTCAAGGCGGAGATCTTTACAACGGGTATGCCTAAGCGTTTTTCCAGTTCCTTGGCGTCGATTTTGTCGCCTTGACGTTCTACCGCGTCCATCATGTTGAGGGCAATCACCATGGGGACGTCCATTTCCAAAATTTGGGTGGTAAGATACAGATTGCGCTCAAGGTTGGTTGCGTCCACGATGTTGATGACGCAATCGGGCTTTTCATCCAATATGTAGTTTCGTGCGATCACTTCCTCGGGCGTGTACGGACTCAAAGAATAAATACCGGGCAGGTCGATGATCGCAACGGGCTCGGCACATTTTTTGTAAACGCCGTCACGCTTGTCCACAGTTACACCGGGCCAATTGCCTACGTGAGCCGTTGAGCCCGTGAGACTGTTGAACAACGTTGTTTTGCCGCAGTTGGGATTGCCTGCCAATGCAAATCTTTTCATTGCTTTGCCTCCCCTGCGGTTGTTTCGTCCCGCACCTCCAACACTACGCATTGCGCTTCGGTGATCCTGAGCGACAACTCGTAGCCTCGCACCGTGATTTCCAAGGGGTCTCCCAACGGAGCGCGCTTGCGCAGCAATATTTCCGCGCCCGGCGTGATACCCATATCAAAAAGACGGCGCTTGATTTTGCCTTCGCCGCCGACGCTTTTTACAACGCCGCTTTCGCCGATGACAAATTTATCCAAAGTCTTTTGCATGTGTGTGTTTCTCCTTATTTTATTTGTATTAAACTGCCTCAAAATTTTGGCAGGTTTAACCTTGTTGACCGTATGTAAACCGATTTGTCGGGTCGGGTATACAATCGGATGTAAATTTGGGTTTTTAGGGCGTTTAAGCCACAAAAATTTTGGTGGAAAGATTGTGATCGAGCGCCAGCTTGCCGTCGAGAACTCGGCAAACCACACTGCCACCGCTTGCGCTGAGCACCGTGATGCTGCTGTTGACGGAAATACCCAGACTTTCCAAATGTTTTTTTGTTTTGTCATCGGCAGCCACGCGAACCACTCTCAGCGTGGTGTTGAGGGGAGCAAATACTATCGGCATAAAGCCTCCTTCGTAGAATATTCACAAATGACAACAAATGTGAAATTTATTTCAAGTTCGTATTTATCTTATCACCAATTTATAAATCAGTCAAGCAAAATATGATAAAAAATTCATGTTTGATATTGATTTTTTTATACGGGTACTGTATAATATAACGCAATAAATCGTTTTGGAGGTGAAAAATGAAAAACCAAATACGAGTGCCCAAACAGGAAAGAAGTATCGAAAAAAAGAACAAGATAATACAAGCCGGCTATGAGCTGTTCAGCGAGGTGGGCTACTACGGCACAAACACGGTGGAAATTGCCAAGCGCGCAGGCGTATCAACGGGGATAGTTTACGGTTACTTTGAGGACAAGCGCGACATACTGATAAACGTTTTGGAAATTTATATCGACAAGGTGTACGAGCCGCTGTCACATATAATAGAAAACACAATTAAGCCGGTGGATATGAGTAGATTGGCACTTGCCGTGATAGACAAGACAATAGAATTGCATGAGCAAAATGCAAAGCTGCACAACACACTGCACTCTCTTGCCACCACAGACGAAGCGGTAAACGCACAATTTATCAATTTGGAAAACAAAATAACCGAGCAAGTAAGCAAACAACTGGTAAGGCTGGGCATAAATGAAAACAATATAATAGAAAAGGTACACCTTGCAATGAATATAGTGCAAAGCTATGCGCATGAAACGGTATTTGACAGCCACAGCTATATAGATTACCTCAAAATGAAGGAGCTTGTGTGCGGCATACTCGTTGAGCTGTTTAAATAAACTCGTCGATCACAACAAAACGGCAAGCATAAATGAGTGCCGATAGGAAAACACAAAACCAAAATTTTTTTTCGGAATACACCTTTGAGGAAGTCAAACAAAAAGCCCGAGAGTTGTTAGCTCTTGGACTTTTTGATTGCCGGAATTGATGTGTTTTGAATATTACTTTCTCAAATGTTTTATCCTTATCAATAATTACTTATTCGTCGGAATTTTTAACTTCAATAAACAAGAAAGCATGTAATTATTGATTAAGTTTATATTCATTTGCCACTCCTCTTTGAATTTAAGCTTCGCTTACCAATTCAATGTTTTTTCGGGGTCGAGAAGGAAATCGGACAGCGAGGCGATCAGTATCCCATGCTCGTTGTAACCCGTCAGTATCTCGTCTCCCACAATGACGATCTTTTTGAAGGCGTCGTTGATCCCGAGAAGCGAAGCCTGCTCCTGCTTGCGCTTTTCCTCGTCGGACATCCGATATACGCTTTGAATGTAATATCTGCGATTGCCCATATTGGCGACGAAATCAACTTCGAGCTGCTTTCTCTGCGATGTGCCATTCACTTTCAAATTTGTCTCCACCACACCTACGTCTACGTAATACCCGCGCAGTTTCAGCTCGTTGTAGACGACGTTCTCCATAATGTGGTTGTATTCCTGTTGACGGAAAGAAAGCCGCGCATTCCTCAGCCCCATATCTACAAAATAATACTTGGATGGCGTGTTGATATACTTCTTGCCCTTTATGTCATATCGGACAGCTCTTTCAATCAAAAAAGAGTCCTGTAAATAATTGAGATAGGCAGAAATCGTGTTGGCGGATAGCTTCAGGCTTTTTTGCGAATTGAAGGTATTCGACAGCTTCAAAGGGTTTGTAAGCGAGCCGATCGACGAGGCGAGAATATCGGTGAGCTCGTTGATCTCGGCGTTGCCGCGCAGGTTGTTCCGATTTATAATATCCGCAAGATAGGTCGTTGCAAACAGATCTTGCAAATATTTTGCCTTGTCCGCCTCCGATTTCATAGAAAGACAAAGCGGCATTCCACCATAGGTAGCATATTGCAGCCAAGCCCGATTGAACGGCGTATTCGCTTCGAGCGCAGAGTAAAACTCCGCAAAGTTGAGCGGAAAGACGCGGATCTCGTCGCCGCGCCCGCGAAACTCCGTGATGATATCGCTCGACAGAAATTTGGAATTGCTCCCCGTGACGTATATGTCCGCGTTCGGAATGTGCAGAAATCCGTTGACGACGCTCTCGAAATTCGAAACAAGCTGGATCTCGTCCAAGAGAATATAATACGGGTCGTCGTCCTTGATTTGCGTCTTTACAAAAGTGTAGAGCTCGTCGGGATTTTGCAGGTTTTTATTGCCATAATCTTCGAGCGAGACGCGAACGATATGATCGGCGGAGACGCCATCCCTCAAAAGATGGTTGTAAAACAATACAAAAAGCAAGTACGATTTGCCGCACCGGCGAACCCCCGTGACAATCTTAACCAACCCGTTATGCTTGTGATCAATGAGCTTTTGCAAGTAAAAATCTCTTGCGATCTCCATAGCTACCCTCGTTTTGTATTTTTGTTTATTATAGCAAAAAATATGTTGGAAGTCAAGCGGCTATTGAGAATTTTTGCGTAATTACAAATATTTTCTCTGTGAGGTATTATGCTTGCCTACAAGGCGGAGCTGCCGCTTGTTGAGAGGCGATTGGAACAGAACTGTCCACAAGCCTTACCCAGCCTCCCTTTAAGACAAAATTCCGCCCACTTTTGTGGCGCTTAAAAGTCGTTTGACTAACCGCTGCCCCACTCACTCATAGAATCCATAGTATACCCACTCAAAAAAGGCGCCGTTTTTTACAGCTCTATAAATCGGGACGCTGATCGTCAGGTAAATCAAGAAGAAAGAAAAAACAAATAACATATTTTGTAATATAACGATATAACGTCCGTGCCGAACAAAACTCATCCATTGCAATGCCGTTTATCGTTTTGCGACGGTTTTTGCCTGCGCCGAAACAGCATTGAATAAGCTGTACATGATCCGTTCCTTCTATTGCATCGTATATCACAAAAAATTCTAACGTGTGTTGATAGGCGTCTAAATAATCGGGGTCTTTTTTGTCTAATTGTCGGCAGATAATTTTAGCGAGGTCACTGTAATGATACTTACCCATAGGGAGTCAAGCCTTTTGTTTTTTCCGCCCGATAAACACAACAAATAATTATCGCACACCGTAAATAAATTTTTCGACAAAAAATGACGAAAATTTCTTTTTTGCATAACTAAACTTAATTCATCAAAAAAAGGGGAAAAAGGTTATGCAAAAATATTCCGGTGAGCAAACACTTGCTCGGTTAGTAGAACTGTTGTTGGAATTTCTCGATGAAATCAATGAGCCGATCGAAAGCTATTCCAATGCGGATTTCGTGTTGGGAAGAAAAACCGCCTATGTGGAATGTCTGGAAATAATCCAGGACATTTGGATAAACGGCAATGCTCACGGAATACCGGAAAATATAGAAAAGATCTACACCGTGTGATCCGATGCGTTTTCAAGCTTTTTTAATAATACATACCGCAGCATAAAGTTAAAAATTAAGTGAAAGACAAAAAGACGCAGTGTTTTACTGCGTCTCGGTGTGTTGTTCGCTTGAATTGTCGGCAAAAAGCTTGGTTTCCAATTTGTTTAATGAAATTATTTTGCCGTAAAGCTGCTGCCCCGTCCAATCTATCTTCCTTGTCAATTCTATCCGCATGTTAAGCGCCGTGGGCATTCGCTTGTTGAGCACTGTCTGCATCGACATATACAAGCCCTCCGGAAATTCGGAAACACAATCGGGCAAAGCGGGAGGTACGCTTCCGTTGCTCTGCTCTAATGCGGAAAGCTCGGCGGATATACCATCGTTGAAGGACTCGCATCCGCATCCGATTTGCTCATATACCGTTTTTACCGCAGCTACCGACTCGTGCTCCATCACAAATTTGTGCCGGCTGTTGTTGGATATATGCCTAAGCGCAGCTGACAGATTCTTGGCAACGCCGCAGCTCAGATAGTAGATGAGAAAATCCACATATTGCCAATAGGGCTCCGCTATCTGAGTGTACCTGCGCCGCATGGTTTCAACAAGCTGCCGCGCAAGCAATATCGGCGGCACAGAATTGGGCACAAGCTGCTCACGACATTTTTTCAATTCTCTCTTCAGCTGTAGGCAAAGTCTCTTTCTGACATGCAAATGAACATTTTTTATTTCCTTTTCCGCCAAGCCTTGCTCGCTTTCGTCCTTGTAGTTTGCCAATGTACGCCGTAGATTTTCGATGTACATTTCGTTTTCCTCTACGCTTTGTTCGTAGTCGGCGATACGCTGTTGACGGTGCTCCACTTCGTCAACAAGCTGTGCCGCAAGCGACATAGCCGCACGCAGCGAATAGAGCATTGCAATTTCTTCCTTGACCATGATGTGCACCTCCTTAAAATAAAAAAAGTGCGCAACCGAGGTTACGCACTAAAACACGTCCCCGTAATGTTACTACACAATTACATACTTTATCAACATATAAATCCAAAGCGCGTAAAGTGGGATCGTGTTTTTAACGTCCTGCGCTTTGAATTATTTTATTTAGATGTTGATAAAGCTTCCTTTTGCTTTAGAATTGTGTAGCGTGTAAATTGTAACACAGGGGGCAACCAAAGTCAATAACAATTTGTCAAATGAGGCGCCATTCGACAAAAATAGATACAAACGGACAATTTGCGACGCCGTTTGCATATAAATGCCGCAGGGCTTGTTTTTTATTGCTTGCGCTGTGCTTGCAGGCAGGTACGTTACACAAGATCACGGGTGAAACAGATCGTCCTCTTGCGTATTTTCAAGTCTGTTTGTCGTGTGATTGAAGGCGTTGAAGATAAAAAAATTTGAACAAAATTGGGCGAATTGATAAAAAAGACATAAAAAGGACAAAAAAATAGACCGTCAAAAGAGCGGTCATAATGTTTGCTTGGTATAGAATAGTAAGTCGAACTTCTCCAGCTTTTTCTTCGCATTTGTTTTCCGTGTTTATGCTCCAC
>CANRHP010000039.1 GCA_947630455.1 uncultured Clostridia bacterium | reverse complement strand
TATGCGCATTGCCGAACGCTCTGCAAGCGACGGCAAAGGCAAAGTTCTGATTCCGCGCCATTACTTCCGCATAATTGTCGAAGTAGCGCGACTCCATATTGAAAAGAACCATGTATTTGCGCATTGCAATCACCCAATCTACATATAACCTTTTAGGAAATCACGCTTGCATTCTTTGCCGTATCGAATTTTAACTATGACAGTTGAACAACATTTTTCGCAAACCCAATATTCATCTTGACAGCCACGAAAATTGTAATCTATATCATCAAGATACATTTCCGCGCCACAATTTGGGCAAACGACTTTTCGTCCATTTACAAACGACCTATTTATATCCATAATAACCTCACGTTTTATACGTTTTATACGTTTTTTCTACGCCGCTTGGACAAGCCCCAAGCGGCGCAGAAAATGCAATTTTTACTTGTTTTTCGTGGTGTAAACATCCTTTTCAAATAATTTTCTACGTTTTATACGCATTTTTGAATTTTTTTGTTTACACACCGGAATTTAGAAAAGTTGTTCGTCGGTGAACGCCGATTTTACAACGACTTTCAGATCTTGCACAAACGGCTTGTCCGTATATTCGTTTATTGCCGTCGAGATTTCCACAAGTGAACCTATTGGCAAGTCTTTGTGACGATTGTATTGGTCTGGAGAATATGCAAAATTAAAGCAAGCGGTAATGAGCGTTTCTGCATTCTTCGGAAACCACAAATTGCCGTTTTGCATTTTGGATGGCAAACGAGCGATAGTAACGTACAATACGTTGTTTTTCTTTTCTCTGTCTTGTCCTTGTCTAACAGCTACAACGATACCTTTTTTCATTTTTCTTATCTCCTTTCTCGGGACGAAAAAACCGAGCGAATATATTTAGCACAGCATAAGCTGTAACTATCATGGGGGAGTGACTGCGTCGTCACTCACAACCTGCCGACGACAAACGATTATATTTTTATAAGGAGAAAAAACAAAAGTCGGCAGCCTTATCCTTGTCACCACAAGCCGAAACAAAGAAAAGTGCAAGAGGTTTCCCTCTCGCACTTAATGTTAAACCATACATTTTTGTTTATTATTTATTTAAAATTGCTATTTTATTTGACTGCTTTTGGTAATCGGTGTATACTAAAAAACTAAAAGTCTTTATATTGAGGAACAAATGATATTCGGTAAACATATCAACAAATTTTATTGGAAATATTTTCTGCTGATTTTAGTCGGCTTGCTTGCTTTGGTAGCGGTAGACTATGCGCAGACGCTCATTCCGGAAATGTACGGCATGGTCATAGACGGCGTAGACAGTCTGATAGGCGACGACGCTTTCAAAGGACAAATTGCGATTAATGGAGTAATGCAGCCGTTCAATATGGATTTTGTTTGGAAAGAAATCTGCGTACCGATGTTTTTCATTATTATTTTTATCGTATTGGGCAGATTTACATGGCGAATTTGTTTGTTCGGCTCCGGCATACGTGTGGAACGCGATCTTCGCAGACAGATGTTTGCACGGTGTGAGCAGCTTTCATGCGAATTTTATTCGAAAGAAAAAATTGGAAATCTTATGTCTTTGTTTACCAACGACCTCGAAACCGTGCAGGATTGCTTCGGCAGCGGTATCATGATGACCTTCGACGCGCTGTTTCTCGGCGGGTTGAGCCTGTACAAGATGTTTTCGATGGATTGGGTAATGACGCTGTATTCCCTTATTCCCATGGTGTTGATGGTGGCGGTGAGTCTTATTGTCGGCAAGTATATGACGATAAAATGGAATACCCGACAGCAGGCATTTTCCGATTTGTCCGACTTTTCTCAGGAAAGCTTTTCCGGCATCGCGGTCATCAAAGCGTTTGTAAAGGAGCTTAAAGAGCTGCTGGCATTCAGATGGCTCAACAAAAAGAATGAGGATGCCAACGTGGTATACACGCGCATTAGCACCTTGCTGAATGTGTTCGTCACTCTCTTTGTGGAGTCCGTTATATGCGTAATTCTCGGATACGGTTCATATTTGGTATACAGTAACCCTCAATTTACCGCCGGTAAGTTGATGGAGTTTGTAGGCTATTTCAATAACGTTATCTGGCCCATAATGGCGATAACGGAGCTTATCGAAATGCACTCGCGCGGAAAAGCGTCGTTGAAACGGGTTTCCGATTTGTTGGACGCGCCCATTGACGTACGTGACAAGGACGATGCGCTGCCCGTTGACAATGTTGTAGGCGCGATCGAGTTTCGCAATGTAACGTTCCGTTATCCGGGGGCGGATTATGATGCATTGTCCAATGTCAGCTTCATGATAAATGCAGGCGAAAATGTAGGTATAATAGGAAAAACTGGCAGCGGCAAGACGACCGTCGCAGACCTTATTTTGAGGTGCTACAACGTTGAGGATAAAACACTATTTGTGGACGGGAGGGATGTCAATGATATAACCATTGACAGCTTGCGCAATTTCTGCGCGTATGTCCCGCAGGATAATTTTTTGTTCAGCGATACCATTGAGCACAATATTTCCTTCGCCGTTGACGCGGCGAGTAGAGAAGATGTGATAACCGCCGCCAAATTGTCTGATATAGACGAAAACATTTCCACTTTTACAAACCACTATGAAACGCTTATGGGCGAGCGCGGCGTTACTGTTTCGGGCGGGCAAAAGCAGCGCATATCAATTGCGAGAGCGTTGATGAAGGATGCCTCGGTGCTTATTTTGGACGATTCTGTGTCCGCCGTTGACACCGACACCGAGAAAACCATTCTCGGCAATCTTCGCTCTACCCGTCAAGGCAAGACAACGGTACTCATAGCTCACCGTATATCTACTGTGCAGGGGTTGGATAAAATCATCTTGTTGGATCAAGGCAAGGTGGTAGATGTGGGTAATCATGACGATCTCATGAGTCGCTGTGAGGCATATCGAAATATGGTGGCATTGCAGACTTTGGAAGAAGAGGAGGGGCTGTGATATGAAAGAATACCTTCCGCTTTTAATTGTAGGTGCGATAATAGGCGTTTTCAGCGCCGCGTTAATCATAGCATACGTGCTTGTCAAAGACAAAAAGGAGTCCATGGGCTTTGAACGCAATATGAAGGATGGTGAACTGATGAAGCGCTTGCTGCGTTACGCCAAGCCTTATTGGTTAAACTTTGTTGTTGTGGGCTTAGTCATGCTTCTGTCCATTTCCTACAATATTCTTTCGCCGATACTCATTTCCAATATCGAAAGGATCATCCAGACGGAAAATTTCGTTTACAGCGATGTGCTTTGGCGTGTTATAGTGTATGCGGCTATTCTCATAGGCTCTCTTATCGGTACCTATGTGCAGGCGATAGTATTGCAAAAGACAGGACAAAAAATCATTTCCCACCTTAGAGAGGACGCCTTCACTCATATAGAAAGTCTTTCTCATGCTCAGCTTTCGCACATTCCCGTGGGTAAATTAGTCACGCGCGTTACAAATGACACAAACGCTATTTCAATGATGTTTACGGGCATGCTTGTAAACCTTGTTAAAAATATTTTTGTTATTCTCGGCGTACTTGTGGCTATGTTGTTCATCAACTATATGCTTACGTTGATGGTGCTGTGTTTCGTTCCGTTTATCGTACTATTCACGGTGATATTCCGCAAATTTTCACGAAGAGCTTATCGTCAGGTGAAAAATGGCACAACGGATATAAACACATATCTTTCCGAGCACCTTTCAGGCATGAAAATTATTCAGGTGTTCAACCGTGAAGAACGAAAAATGCAAGAATTTGATGTTAAAAACAATACCCTTTATCGTGCGCAGCGCGGGCAGATATTTGTGTTCGGTATTTTCCGACCGGTAGTATATATGCTGTACATATCATCGGTATTGTGTCTGTTTTTCCTTGGTTCCAAGGGCGCTCTTGACGGCAAGGCAATTCTCGGTCAAATAGTGGACGGTGCAACGATAATTGCGTTTTACATGTTCATTTCGAGATTTTTTAACCCTATACAGAATTTGGCTGAACAATTCCATCGACTGCAATCTGCCTTTGCTTCTGCTGAAAAGATATTTACTATCATGGATATCCAGCCTGATGTGGTAGATGAAGTTGACGCTATCGAATTGGATACGATCAGAGGTGAGATAGAATTTAAAGATGTATGGTTTGCCTACAACGAGGGCGAGTGGGTATTGAAAGGCGTTAGTTTTCACGTAAATGCCAAGGATACAGTTGCTTTTGTAGGTGCAACCGGAAGCGGAAAAACAACCATTCTGTCATTGCTTTGCCGCAATTACGATATACAAAAGGGTGAGATTTTGTTGGACGGTATAAATATTCGCCACATAAAGATATCTTCGTTACGCAGGCATTTCGGTCAGATGCTTCAGGATGTGTTCCTGTTTGCGGGCACTGTGCGCAGCAATATTGTTCTGCGCGATGAGTTTACAGACGAACAGGTCATGGAAGCCTGTAAATACGTTAATGCGGATAAATTTATAGACAGATTGGCACACGGATTGGATGAAGAGGTTCGCGAGCGTGGAAACAATTTCTCCGCCGGTCAGCGTCAATTGCTGAGCTTTGCCCGCACAATCATTCACCGTCCGGAGGTGATGATTTTGGATGAGGCGACCGCCAATATAGACACAGAGACGGAGCTGCTTATTCAGGATAGTCTTAACAAAATGATGAACATAGGAACAATGCTGATTGTCGCACACCGTCTTTCTACTATTCAACATGCGGATAATATAATTGTGCTCAAGGATGGCAAAATTGTAGAGCAGGGCAATCATCATGAGCTGTTGCACAAAAAGGGCCGCTATTACGAATTGTATACTTTGCAGTATAATAAGGAACAGCTTAAAAAATGCGTGTAAACGGCTTTTCTCAATTTATCAAAAAAACGCTTTGTCAATAATGGACAAAGCGTTTTTTATATTTGTTATATGTTCTTTTTGACAAACATAGCTCGCATAGAGTTGAGTATTGCCAACACGCATACGCCAACGTCCGCAAGTATTGCCACAATCATACCTAACCCGAACATCAACTTATCCAGCACTCCGAACAATGTTAACAAAAGCACAGTCAACTTTATAATCAGCGAAACGACGATATTTTCGTTTACGATATTAAGCGTCTTTTTTGCAATATGTTTGGCGGTGGAAATGGCGGTGGGATTATCGCGCATCAACACTACATCGGCAGTCTCTATTGCCGCGTCGCTGCCCATGGCGCCCATTGCAATTCCTACATCTGCGATAGCCAACACTGGTGCGTCGTTTATTCCGTCACCTACGAACGCCACTTTGTTATTTCCTTTTTTTAGAACCTGCAGTTCTGTTACCTTGTTCTGCGGCAGAAGCTCGCTTCGGTAATCGTCTATAGCCAGCGTTTTTGCAACGGCTTTTGCAGTTGAGTCATTGTCGCCGCTAAGCATAACGGTTTTGCAGCCCAGCTTGTGCAATTCGGCAATTGCCTCCTTTGCATCCGGCTTAATTTCATCCGCAATCACAATGTAGCCGACGAATTTTCCGTTTTTACCAATATAGACCACGGTGCCGTCCAAGGTCTCCGGGCAGGAAATGCCGTTATCTTTCATAAGCTGCAAATTGCCGCACAGTATGATATCCTCTCCTGTTTTAGCCTGTAAACCTTTACCTGCGATTTCCGTAATTTCCGCCGATCTGTCCGCGTTTGCCTCTCGAGCAATAGACAAGGCTATAGGATGATTGCTGTGTTGCTCGGCTGTTGCTGCCAGTTGCAATACCTCTTGGCGGTTTTGTGGCGGAAACACATCCACAATTGCGAAGTTACCCTTTGTCAGGGTGCCGGTTTTGTCGAAGGCTACGGTATTTACCTTTGCAAGCAGCTCCAGATAATTGCTTCCTTTGACCAATATGCCGCGTTTGCCTGCAGCGGCAATTCCTCCGAAAAATCCCATAGGAACGCTTATTACCAATGCACACGGACAGGATACAAACAAAAACATCATAGCGCGTTTAAGCCAAATATTCCAATAGCTCCAATCCGTATAATTGCCCGTAACAAGCGGCGGAATTATACCAACTATCAATGCCAATATCACTACTATAGGCGTATAATATTTGCTGAATTTGGTTATAAAGTTTTCCGCAGGCGCTTTTTGAGAGCTGGCATTTTCCACTAAATCAAGAATTTTACTGACAGTACTGTCATCATATGTGCCGGTAGCGGTGATGTATAGTTCTCCGTCCAAACTTATACATCCGGAAATAACGTTGTCGCCTGCCGTTATATGACGGGGCAGACTTTCTCCGGTTATAACCGAGGTATCCACGTTGCATTCGCCGCTTTTAACAACACCGTCGAGAGGAATTTTGTCTCCCGCCTTGACAACGACAATTTCACCTACCGAAATTTCTGATGGATGAATGGTGATTTTTTCACCGTTGCGAACAACGGTCACTTCCTCCGGACGTATATCCATGAGTGCGGCGATACTTTTGCGACTTTTGCCAACGGCATATCGCTGGAATAATTCTCCGATTTGATACAGAATCATTACTGCCGCAGCATCGGCATATTCTCCTATTGCAAAGGCACCGATAGTGGCGATAGTCATTAAAAAGTTCTCGTCAAAAACCTTGCCGTGAGCTATATTTGTTGCCGCTTTCCACAACACATCGTAGCCTGCAACAAGATACGCCGCGGCAAACAATCCCAATTCTATCCATATATTGAGATTAACGGTGTATTTCAATATCAATGTTATGATCACGACGCCAAGCGCCACGCAAATTCTTATAAATGCTTTTTTAGTGTGACTCATAATCAAATTTTCAATTTACAGTCGGGTTCGACTTTCTTAACGGCAGACTGTATTTTTTGCAATGTTTCTTCGATATTTTCATCATACAGATCCAGCGTCATACGTTGCAGCATAAAATTTATGGTGCAGCTGCGTACACCTTCGATTTTAGAAATTTTCTCTTCCATTTTAGCCGCACAGTTGGCGCAGTCGAGATCTTGCATAGCGATTGTTTTTTTCATTGGTTACTCCTTTATGTGTTCCAGCGCAAGATTTATAATGCTTAACACATGGTCGTCATCAAGACTGTAAAATATTTCTTTTCCGTTGCGTTTGTTTTTAACCAGCTTGGCTTGCCGCAATATACGTAATTGATGTGATACAGCTGATTTGGTCATGTTGAGCACAGCTCCAAGGTCACAAACGCACATTTCCGCTTGGGCAAGTGCCGACAGTATTCGAATACGAGTAGAATCGCCAAATATTTTAAATAACTCGGCAGCATCATATAGCTCATTTTCGTCCGGCATATCCACAGTTACCTGTTCACACAGTTCGTCGTGTATGCGGTTGTCATCGTATGTCTTTTCGTCCATAAATTTCTCTCCTTTGATTCGACAAACAATTGAATGATTGTTCAACTATTATTATGATATGTCAATTGTTCTGATATGTCAAGCATTTTTTTAAAATAAAAATTTTTTTTGCAGAAGCGGTGAGTTCAGGCAAGTAACACTTAATTGCGTAGCCTAATAGTATAGTGATAGGGGCATGCCCCAATTAGTACAAGGAGAGTTTTATGAGTTGTTGTTGGAACAATAATAGTTGCTGTCACAACGAAAGCCGCACTAACACGGTTATCATAGACCGCGGATTGCGCGGTCCGCGCGGGTTTACAGGTCCGCAGGGCATCATGGGGCCTCCGGGAATGAGTATCACGGGAGCAACCGGTGCAACCGGTCCTCAAGGCCCGCAGGGTATACAGGGTATTCAAGGTCCTATAGGTCCGACGGGTGCTACAGGTCCTCAGGGACTTCAGGGTATCCAAGGTATTCAAGGGCCGACAGGTGCAACCGGAGCCACGGGAGCAACGGGTCCCACAGGCCCGCAAGGTATTCAAGGCTTAGTTGGTCCAATTGGTCCTACTGGTCCTGTTGGTCCAACCGGTGCAACGGGTCCCACAGGCCCGCAAGGTATTCAGGGTATTCAAGGCGTCGCCGGTGCGATCGGTCCCACCGGACCTGCCGGTCCTGCGACCTCAGGTTTAGCAGCTTATGGTGGTCTGTATTCGACTTCTGCAACGCCGCTGGATCTGACTACTACCCCCAGCACGGTGGTACTTGCATCTACAATGCCATCCTCCAATGTAACTTACGGTACAAACAGTATCACGGTAACCGAAGGTGGAGACTACGAAATAAGATACGGTCTAATAGGTAACGTAACGCCCGCCGCCACATTGACGCTTAGTGTTGATGTAAACGGCGTATCATCCCCTTCCGCAATAATTACGGAAGATTTCAATACCGGTACAACCGCAGCACTGGACGGCTCAACTATCGTTACGCTTGCTCCTTCTGATGTGTTAACATTGGTTGTCAGTTCGAGTACTGACACATCGCTCACCCCTACCGCAAATGTGAACAGCTATTTGACTGTAAAAAAATTGGATAGCGGCACCGTGACAGCAGCTTAACGACAATAAACAAAAACCGAGGCTTATGTCTCGGTTTTTTGTTTTGTCGACAAGTGCCTAAAATGAACTTTTTCAAGGGTTATGCCCGAAAGAGAGTATAAAAAAACATTCGGCAGTATAATGCAATTTCCCAATTATCCCATATGCAATGAGAAACGCTCTGCGTAAAAAAATAATTAAAACCCCAATAGTTAATCTCAAGATTGTCCTTATTTATAAGTAAGCTAAAAAACATTTGCAGTAACGAGTTTGTTCCACAGGGACAGTATTTAAGGGTGGCGTAGAGCGGCATCCCGCGGGGGCAAAAATACATAAAGAA
>CANRHP010000038.1 GCA_947630455.1 uncultured Clostridia bacterium | reverse complement strand
TGACAATGGTAATTTTGGGCTTGCTTGCTTTTATTCTTGTATCACATATCAATTCACAATCGAAAAGATAATACAACGGATAAAATATATTTCAATTTTTAAGTTTGTGGAAAAGGCATTGGTTTAAAATAGTGAAATTTTGTTGTGCCGGGTAAAAACCGCCCGGCGCGTTAGCTATTTGTAATTATGCATTGATTAAGAATACAAGCCGTATTTACGCAATGCCGATAGACGGCAAATTTTTCTGTTTTAACTCCATTTGTTTGCAATTTGTAGCGTAAAATGGTATCATTGTGACGGAGGAAAAGATATGACCAAACGAATTTGTACTATGCAGGATCTATCCTGTGTGGGGCAGTGCTCGCTGACAGTTGCATTGCCTATATTGTCCCGTTACGGCATCGAGACCTGTGTGCTTCCCACGGCGGTGCTGTCCAATCACACGCAGTTCAAAAGCTGGAGTTATTTGGATCTGACGGAAGAAATACCGAATATTTATCGCGAGTGGGAAAACAGCGGCATAAGCTTTGACGGCTTTGTGTTGGGTTATCTTGGCAAACGACAGTTGATGACGCTTGCCGTGGAGCTTTTCGAGCGGTTCGGCAATAAAGGCGCGCCTGTGGTTATCGACCCAGTATTCGCTGACGACGGCAAGCTGTACAGCGGTTTTGACGCCGACTACGTGCGCGAAATGGCAAAGCTGCTTGCCCACGCCGACATCATCGATCCAAACGTCACCGAAGCGTGCTTTCTTACGGGCACACCCTATCAAGAGGATCACGGCAAGGCTTTTGCGGAAGAGCTTGCGGTCAAGCTTTCACGGCTTACCCCCGCAACGGTGGTGATAACGGGCGTGGAGTTCGACGGAAAAATCGGAGAGCTTATTTATTCAAACGGCAGCTGTGAGTATGTAATGCTGCCCAAGCTGGACGCCAAATACCACGGAACGGGCGATATTTTCACGTCGGTAATGAGCGCGTGCTTTTTTGCCGGCGAAACGCTTTCGGCAAGTTGTCTCAAAGCGGGGCAGTTTGTGGCAGATTGCATGCGCAGCACCGACAAGGCGCACTTTTACGGGGTCAATTTTGAAAAGCAATTGTCTAAGTGAGGCTAAGTTGTGACGCAGCAGGTATCGGTACGACTGTGTTTGCCATGCGAGACGGATCTGGTAGGCGCATTTTACGACGGCGTTGTCGGCGACCTTGTAGAGCATATCAATTGGCCTAAATGGACGTACAAGGTGTATCCGTCCACGGCTTTCGTTAAGCAAATGACGGTACAGAACAGTCAATTTGTGTGTACGTTGAACGGCAAGCTTGTGGCGGCATTTGTTCTCAATGAGGATCCGCAGGGCGCCTACGACCGTGCAAATTGGAGCAAAAGGCTTTCCGACGGGGAGTATCTTGTGTGTCATGCGGTGGCAGTGTCGCCCGAAATGCAGAACAAGGGCGTTGGCAGGCAGATAGTGGACTTTTGCAAAAAATTTGCGGCAGATCGCGGTTACAAAGCAATAAGACTGGATGTTGTGCCCGGAAATTTGCCGGCGAAAAAGCTTTACGAAAACTGCGGTTTTCGATACCGAGGGGACGTTGATCTTTTGCGAGGCTATCAAGATATACCTCTGTTCAGCATGTACGAATACAATTTGTAATTTTGGTTTACGCTCAAAGAACGCTGTTTTGCGTTCTTTTTTATATTAACGATTGTTACAAAAAACTTGCGCGCATTCTATATTATATCCTGTAAAAGCTTGCGTAGGCTTTGTATGCGTCATTGCAACAAAACGGTATCTGCCGACTGTTGATTTTTACCGCTTTATATGTTATACTATTTTCTATTAAACTAAAAAACATCCCGATATTGACGTTTTATTTATCAATAAATGCTACAATACAGCTGCGGTTTGGTTGGCGCGAACAAATTCTGAGGAGCGAATATGATTTCCATAAAAGGCTTAACAAAAAAATACGTAACCGGCAAGACGGACTTTTTCGCTTTGAACGGGATAAACTTGGAAATTGCCGACGGAGAATTTTTGGCGATTACGGGTAAATCCGGCAGCGGCAAGTCCACGCTGCTCAACATTATAGGAACGCTTGACGAGCCCACAAGCGGCACAGTAACGGTAGATGGTGTAGATATATCCGCACTTAAATCAAAGGCGGTTGCTGCATATAGAAATAAAACGGTGGGTTTTGTGTTTCAGTCCTTCTATCTTGAGCCGAGCTATACTGTTTACGATAATGTAGAATTGCCGTTGATTCTTGCCGGCAAAGTAGGAAACAATAGGGAAAAGGTTGAAGCCGCCCTCGAAATGGTAGGCTTAAAGCACAAGTCTGCGGAAAAGGCTCGCACGCTCTCCGGCGGAGAGCAGCAGCGCGTGGCAATAGCTCGTGCAATAGTAAATGAACCAAGCTACATTTTGGCAGACGAGCCCTGCGGAAATCTCGACACAGTCAACAGTGACAATGTTATGAAAATTCTTTGCAATTTGAATGCGTCCGGAAAAACGGTCATAATGGTAACGCATGACGCAGAGGACGCCTTCAAAGCACGTCGAATAGTCACAATATCGGACGGTAAAGTTGTAAATGATGAAAAAACTGCTTAAGCTTGTAGTGCTGGAGGCTTCTTACTTCAAAAGAACGCTTATAGTTATATTTATAATTTTAACCACCTTCGGCGCGGCATTTATGGCGGTGGTTTCTTTGATGCTGGATACGCCGCAGGGCACTCTGGCAGGAATAGACTCTTCCAAAAAGTATTACTGTGATCTGTATGGCGGGGAATGTCTGGCGTTGGAAGCGAAAAGCCAAACTGTTGATATCGCCCGACAGTATTCGGCGGAATTATGTTACGGCACACTCAAGGGCATAACGTTTGATGCCGATCTGCAGCACGGAACATCCTCTTTCCCAACGGATATTGTTGTGACGTTAGGCAGCGGTGCGCATAAGTTGGAATATCGTGTGGAACGACACGGCTATTTTGTGCCCGTCGAATTTGCTTCCCGGTTGCAATTTTTGTTTTTAACCGGCGACGATTGCGGTGTTTGGCTGTGCAGCGAGATTGCAGAGGAACTGGATGTAAACGAAGGAGAAACTGTTTCGCTGGGAGAAAAACAACTGAAGGTTCTGGGTATATTTGACAAGGAGGGCGTGATCCACAACTACGATGTCGAAGAAACGGTTTTGCCCGCAGCTTGGTTTTATGTTGTGGACTCGGCAAGCAGCGTTGTATTCGATGAGCTATATTTTACATATGCCCATTCACAGGCTATCTTTGGCTCGTGGCAGCGCTCCGGTCGGCAGCTGGGGCTGAGCGATGTTCTTACGCAATGGCATGATGATATCGCCTTGGTACAAACCTATTACGGCTACCTCGCAATATTGTTGGGCGCGTTGGTACTTTTTTTGTTATATGCGCTGTTTACGCTGTTTTTTCGCGCCCGCAAGCCGCAGATTTGCCGTTTTGAGCTGATGGGTGCAACGGGCGCGACGGTGGCGCTTATTTACATTGTTATTGCGCTTGCTCTAATAGTCTGCGCAACCGTGCTTGCCTCTGCTGTTTCGGTGTTGTTGAGCAAGTATTTGCTGAATGTGTATACGCGATTGTTTAACGTGGTCTATCCCTACAGTTTTCGCGTTTGGCTTCCGCTTTCATTTCTTGGCGTAAGCGTTTTGGTAACGTCCGTTTCGTTTGCACTGTTGAAAAAACGCATAGAGCGGCTGCCTGTGGCGCAGGAGGTGCGATATGAGTAAGCGTAGGCGTCAACCACTTTTTCGTTTGGCGTTTGCCGCAATAAAAGCACATCCCCGAATCAACTTAAAGCTGTGCTTGGTATTTGTGAGCCTCTCCGTGTTGATTTGCTTATTTACCGCCTTTACAATGTCCGTTGACGATCGTCGTGAAGAAATTTTTGCCGCAAGCACTTCATCTAATTATATGTACGGATCCTCAGACCAAACGGCATGGCTAAAGGGTTCGGGACTTGCCGATTTCGAACACTACACAGTGCAGCGCTACAATTTGAGCGCTCGTCTCGAGGAGGAGCTCGGCGAAAACATTCCCACCGTAACGACCAACTACATAACATTGAAAATAGGCTCCGTCTCGTACTATTTTGACCGCGACAAAACCCCCGAATTGCTTTGGTTGTACAAGGGCAACCCTTTCAACAAAATTGATTCGTCAGAATTGCGCTATCGCTTCGGCTTGGACAGCCCTTACAGCGGCAGATTTCCGCAAACGGGCACAAACGAAGTCCTGATATCCGAAAGGCTTATCAAAGGATACGGGCTTGCATCAAGCGATGTATTGGGTGCATCCGTTGCAATTTTGTTGGGTGACAGATCTCTTGATTTTACTCTCAAGGTTGTGGGAATCATCGCCGAGGAATATTATGAATTGTCCGGTCATTGCGAGGCATGGCAGATAGCACCGTCTGTAGTCGCTGCCGAAGTAAACAGTATACCGGCGGTCAACGTGGCGTTGGATACATTTCACGTGTACGCATTTAATGAATGGACATCATTATCCGTAGATGAGCTACATCGTATATCTTCGGAGGGAGAGCTTACATATTGCGGTATCGGCAGCTATCAGCAGCGAGTCAATTTGGATAATATACGTACTGTTGTTGTCAATGTCTACTTTGTTGTCGGAGCTGTGCTCGCGGGCGGATTGCTGCTGACGGTTATGTTGATGACGCACAAGTTTGTGGCAAACTTCTCCTACTTGGGAGGTATATTGTTGGGCTTCGGCTTGGAAGAATCCAATCTTATCAAGCTGCTGTTGGTTCAGTTGTTGTCCATATTTTTACTTTCTGTGCCCCTGGCGCTTGTCGGTTCGGTAGTAAGCTACGCTGTTATTGTGGATCTTGTGTCTGTTGGTACCGGCGCCGCCATGACGGTATCCGCGTCGACGCTTGCCGTTTTGTCGGTTTTGTCTGTGACGGTGGTGTTCGCTGCTGTGATGGTTTTCTTCTTTATCGCGTCATTGCAGTTGCGCAAACGAGATGTAAAAAGTCTGCTTGCGGCGGGAATAAATTAAATTTGGTGGTAATATGAAAATACAAATCATCGGCTATTCCGGAAGCGGCAAATCAACGTTGGCGGTGCGCTTAGGTGAAATTGCAAAATTGCCTGTTTTACATCTTGACAGTACTCATTTTTATGGGGATTGGCAGGAAAGAAGCGTTGACGAACAGTCGCAAATAGTACGCGAATTTATACAAAGCCATGACAGCTGGATTTTGGACGGTAATTGGAGCAAAATCGTGCCGGAGCGCTTTGCAATGACGGATATTACCGTGCTTGTGATGTTAAATCGTTGGAGTTGTTTTTGGTCGGCGTACAAACGTTATCGCAAATACCGTAAAGTTGCGCGTCCGGATCTCGGTTGTCCCGAAAAATTCGATCGTTCTTTTCGTCGTTGGGTAATATGGGACGGACGAAAAAAGGCGCGTCGACAAGCTCTTTATGCCAGGCTTAACGCTACCAATGGGCAAAAGGTGGTATTAAAAACGCGTAGTCAGGTAGAACGGTTTGTTAAACAGTTCTCCGAGCGGTATAAAAAGTAAATTTTCCGTTTACATCACAGCATTTCGGTACCAAGCCGAGCAACAAGACATTTAGGGATAAAATACTGAATATGAGTAGCAAACAGAAAAAAAACAGAAAAATATATGTTGCGGCTTTCTTATCGTTATTGATATTTGTCTCAGGCGTAACGATGAATATATTGTATGCCGCATTGCCTTTTTTTCAAACGGAAGAGGGCGCAATGTGGCGAGATGCCTGTCTGTATCTGGGTCTTGGGTTGACGGGCGTCGGTTTTGTGGCAATGCTTATATGCATTGTTGTATATTGCAGAGCGGAACGCCGTGCACGTTTCAATAAAGAAAATATTTCCTCTCCGGAGCAAATTTCTGCTGTAAATTCAACGTATATTCCCGCACAGGAAGCGCCGAATCTTATCACCGTCGGCACTTTTCAAACACCGGAAGAAAAGTTCGCCGAGATCGCCAAAATGGACAAAACGCAATTTGTCATATATGTCGCGCGTCTGTTCAGTCACAAGGGTTATCAAGTAAAGCTCACCCCTGTTATGGACAATCATAACATCGATCTGTTGGTGGAAAAACTTGGCACGGTAACGGCGGTGGGTTGTTTGTTGACCAACCGATTGGTGTCCAAAGAGGACGTGGCTCGCGTACGCGACGGCAAGCGCTATTACGCAGTAAACAACTGCATGGCGCTTACCAATATGTATTTTGACCGAAGCGCCGTCGAGTTGGCTCAAGCCGAGCGCATATCTCTTGCGGATCGCAATGTGTTGTCCAATCAATTGATGAACTGAAATACTTCTAAAAGCTTTGCCCCAAGCTGTTTCAACTACAGCTTGGGGTTTGTCATGTCACAAACAATCTGCCCAATTGATAAACCAACATCGACAGGATATAGGCAACGGCGATTTGAAACCCTGCAGATCTGATGCCTTTTTTCCAATCACCCTGTTCGGTAAAGCTTGCCGAGCAGGCGGCAACGCACGGAATCGTCAACAAATTGTATAGTACAAAACTGTATGCTCCGAGTGGCGATACCGCTTCGGCGATCCCATTCGGAAGAAGTATCTGCAATGTGGTTACCACCGTTTCCTTTGCGGCAATTCCTGACAATGTCGCTACTGCCAGCTGCCACCCGCAGCCCCTGTCGTTGAACCCGAGCGGTGAAAATACGGGCGAAATAATTTTTCCGAGCTGAGCCAACATGCTGTTTTGCGTTTCCGTTAGACAAAAATGTATATCAAAGTGTGTAAGTACCCACAGCACCACGGATGCGCCGAGTATCACGGTGCCTGCTTTGACAAGAAATGCTTTGCATCTTTGCCACATTTGTCTGAGAACGTTTTTTATTCCGGGCAAGCGGTATTGCGGCAGCTCCATCAAAAAAGTATCTCCGTCCTTGTCCCGTCCGAAAAGCTTCAGAAGCATACCGCCGATGATTATTGCCGCAATGCTTGCAAAATAAAAGCTTACGGCAAACAACGCATTTCCGTCAAAAACATTTGCGGTAAAAAAAGCAATTACCGCAAGCTTTGCCGAACAGGGTACAAACGGTGTCAGCGTTATGGTTGCGTTGCGTTCCCGCACGTTTTTTATTGTACGTGTGGAAAGGATCGCGGGCACACTGCACCCGCAGCCGAGGATCATACACACAAAGCTGCGCCCGCCCAAGCCCAAGCTGTGCAGCAGTCTATCGGTTATGAACGCTATACGCGACATATATCCGCACCCTTCAAGCAATGCAATACAGCCGTAGAGTATCGTTACTTGCGGAACAAAGCTCACAACGCTCATCACGCCGCCGATGACGCCCTCGCATACAAGGGATGTCAACCAGGTAATACTTGTTTTTGAAAAAGCATTTTGTGCCGCAAGCTGCAGCAAAGGCGTGAGTTTGTTTTCAATCAATTCGGTCAACCGGCCGCCAATACCTCCGACAGATACAAAGAATACCACCGTCATCACAACTGCAAAAACAGGAAAAGCCAACCATTTGTTCAGTAGGATTTTGTCAATCTTGTCCGTCAACGCCGACGCGTCCCGCTCTGAAAGCTTTACGGAACGCTGTATGGCTTTTTCAATAAGAGCGTAACGTTCTGCTGTGCTTTGGTGACGATCGGAGGGGGCTGCGGAAATGTCTTTGGCTGCATTGAGACACGCTTTCAGCAATTTATCTATGCCTTTGTTTTTTGCTGCGGATATCGGAACGAAAGTGCAGCCAAACACATTGCTCAAAGCGGCGGCGTCAACGGTTATTCCTTTGGCTTCCGCTTCATCCTGCATATTGAGTGCTACTACGAGGGGAATGTTGAGCTCCGTCAGTTGAGTTGTCAAAAAAAGACTGCGTTCCAAATTGGTAGAATCCACAACATTGAGTATTACATCCGGATGTCCTTCCAGCAGGTATTGAGACGCAATTTTTTCTTCCGGAGTAAACGGTTCTAAGGAGTAGCAGCCGGGTGTATCAACTATGTGCAGGAGCGGTTCCCTGATACAAGCTCCAACCTTGCGTTCCACCGTTACTCCCGGCCAGTTTCCCACCTGCTGATTGCTGCCGGTAAGCGTGTTGAACAAAGTGGTTTTTCCGCTGTTGGGATTGCCGACAAGTGCCGCCGTAACCTGTCTGATGGATTCCGTATATTTTATATTATTATATATAATATCTTTTTTCATAACATTATTTATTCGGTTATCTTTACCAAAATGCGAGAGGCTGTTTGTCTGCGTAAGCAGAGCCGATACCCTCTCAACGCTATCTCTATCGGATCGCCGAGCGGAGCGGTGCGTATCACTTTTACGGACGCACCTGCGGTGAGTCCCAGCTCCGCAAGACGATTTTGACAAGTGTCGTCATCAACGGATACTATTTCGCAGCAGTCGCCGGCGTTCAGTCTATCCAAAGGCCTTGAAAAAATATCTTTTGTAGAATAGAACAATTTGTTTGACATTTCCGTGTATTCCGTAGTATAATATGATTACTTTCCGCTCAATAGAGCGTTTTTTATTGAAACAAACCTCTTTTGTGTTTGTACAGCTTCCGTAAAGAGGCTGTTCGGAAAGTTGAAATACCGCGTCCAAGCGGAATGTGAACGCTGTTGCTCAACAAATTTGCAGTCCAAATAAATTCTGTAAAAAAAGCAAAAAAACTTGTAAAAAGTTGGTAAAAACAGTTGACACCGTTTGTGGGCTGTGGTATGATTAGTAGGCTGTTGATTAGAACAGTGCCGCTGTTTTGCGGCAGAAAGGAACATTGACAACTGCATAAAACAATATAAGTTTAGAGTAATCAAATATTAATCG
>CANRHP010000037.1 GCA_947630455.1 uncultured Clostridia bacterium | reverse complement strand
TCGTATCCGTTTGAAAAGTGGTAGTTGGGATTGTGGTTGTTGTAGAATATATCGCTTATCAACCCACGATACAATTGTGTTACCTTGCTGTGGCAAAACATTTTGTCACTGCTTTTGGCAGACATAAGGGCGATCATCTCACCGAGCCACTTCACGTTGTCCGCTGTAATTACTTGTCTTTCATCGATTCTTGTCATTTTCTATTCCTCCGTCAAGATATTTGCCTTTCGGCAAGGACGGGAGGAGCGCAGCTCGGTGTAAGTTGTTTTTGTGCATATCTCTTTGCAGACGTCAACGGCGAAGAATGAGCCAAGAAAAATTTGCATAACAAAAGTGCCGAACAGCATACTACTGTCCGACACTTTACTGCTTATGAATTATGAGCAAATTTTTCTCCCGTTGACGCCTGCGAGAGCCGTGCTACAACCAACCACCGAAAGGCAAATAGGCGGAGGAATGAAAAGAATTGCACCTACTAAAAGCAAAAACTCACTTTCTTGTTTATTCAATTTTAACTATCTATATTTTCAAACTCGATCAGAACGCCGAAATATTCTCCACAAACAAATAATACGAACCGAGAAATTTCTTGGTTCGTATTATTCCGGTGTGGTAGAGACAGTAGGACTCGAACCTACGACCTCTCGCATGTGAAGCGAGCGCTCTAACCAACTGAGCTATGCCTCCAAAAAAAACAAATAAATAACTTAACGATCTTTACGTGATCGTTTAACCAAGCAGATTTTCAACCACGCATACCGTGTATACACGGTATGCGTCGCATTGAAAATGATTTTTTTCTTACTTGCACTCGATCAGTAGTTGCGCTCTTCCAGCGTGTCTACATCAATGTTGTGCGCTTTGCAAAATTCGGCAAATGCCTTTTGAGCACCGTAATTGGGCTTGCAACGTCCCGACTCCCAACGGTTGACTGTTGCAAAAGCAACACCGAGCTCTTTTGCCATCATTTCTTGACTCAAATATAGCTTCTTACGAACCGTCTTTACTTTTTCTCTAAATTCCATAATTGTTCTCCTGTTTTCGTTTATGTTGCATCCTAATCTCTTGCTGCGTTCTTGCAGTATTTATATTGTATCACATATTATTAAAATTTGCAACATTATTGAACAAAAATGCTGTGCCAATTTTGCCATTTCTCCATTTCATCCCTGCAAATCAAAGACACCGAACAAAACAACACCCAAAACTGCCGATACCAAAATGAGAAATATGGGATGAATTTTTTTACCTTTGATACGTATTTGCGAGATAGGAACGAATGCAATCACTATGATGAGCGATATCCAATTGAATTTTGATACACCATCGGAAGTGATATTTTTAAAGTTGAGGTTGGGCAGCACCACTTTTGCAGCAACTGTAAATACCGAAGAAAGTATCAAGCCTACAACAATAGGTTTTATACCTTTGAGCATACCCTGCACATATTTGTTGGTGCGAAATTTATCAAACAGCAATGTGACAATAATAATTATTATCAATGAGGGTAGCGTCACGGCAATCGTTGCTACCAACGAGCCCAAAATTCCGCCAAATACCCCAAGCCCTGAAGTGCTGCCTACAGTGCTACCCACAAATGTGGCGAGATTTATTGCAAACGGTCCCGGAGTAGACTCGGCAACTCCGATAAATTCTATGAGCTGCTGTTCTGTCATCCAACCGCGTTTTGTAACAATCTGCGTAACAAGGGGCAACATTGCATAGCCCCCTCCTATTGTAAACAACCCAACCTTGAAATATTCCCAAAACAGCACGAGGTAAATCATTTGTCACCTCCGTCGTTGTCGGAATGTATGTTGGTTTGTTCACTTTCCAGCCTTTCAGAGTGCTTGAGGGGAAGAGATTTGTTTTTTCTTTTCGCAATCGCTTCGGCAATAAGCGTATACGTTATACCCAGAACGCCACCTATCATTATCAAAAAAATGACGTTGAAATCGGTAAAAAGCGCCACATCAAATGACGCAGCCACCAACAATGCGCTGAACCAACCGCGCTCCAACTGACGAAACATCTTTATAAAAGCATTGATGATCAGTACTGTAACGCACGCTTGCACCCCTGTAAAAGCCGCCTTGTACCAAGTGTTTTCTGCAAAGGCTTGGATGAAAAAAGATAGAGCCGTTATTATTAAAAATGATGGCAGCACAACTCCAATTGTCGCTATGATTGCGCCTGCAACCCCACGCACGCGAAAACCGACACCGGTAGCAGTATTTACCGCAATAACTCCGGGTGTAGATTCGGCAATTACCAGCATGTCCAACATATCCTGTGTGGTGATCCATTTTTTTTTGGCAACAAGCTCCTCTTCCAAAATAGATATCATTGCATATCCGCCGCCAAAAGTAAACAGACCGGTTTTGAAAAATGTCCAAAACAACGTCCACAGCCCAACTCTATTATCATTTTGTTGAAATTTGCGTTTCATTTTAATTGTTAAATACTTTAGGAATTTGTTGCAATAAAATACGTAGTTGTTCGTCGTTGAATTCGGGAAGATAGTCTCTTGTGGCAGAGGTCAACTCCTGAAAAAAGCCATTGTGTAAGCCTACGTTAAAAAAGTACTCGCATGCAGACTTGTATTCGTGTCGAAACAAGCGACGGTTGAGAGCGGGAACCTTGCTGTCTGTACGAGCTGCAAAGTACTGAGACATCAAGCTGACATACGTATCCTTGTCATAGTCTGCCAACCAGTCAAGCACAAGCTTGGTGTCATCCAAAAACGACGGCAGCACCAAATGCCGCACTATCATGCCGCGGGTTATATAGCCCTCATCATCAAACTCATCGCGAGGCTGCTGACGGCGCATTTCTTTAATGGCAGTCGTTGCAACATCAAAATAGTCGGGAGCATTTGCCAACAACGTCGAAACGTCGGCATTGCAAAATTTCAAATCGGGCAGATACACGTCCACGAGTCCATCCAAAGCGCGCAAGCTTTCTGCTTTTTCATAAGATCCGGTGTTGTAAACTACCGGGATCGCAAGTCGAGATTTTACGCGTTCCAAAGCTTCGGCAATTTCATTCGAACAGTGCGTAGGTGTGACAAGATTTATATTTGCAACACCCATATCCTGTACATACAAAAATATATCCGCAAGGCGTGCCGCAGACAACTCTATGCCGTGCGGATACACCGAAACGTCATAGTTTTGGCAAAAGCGACAATGGAGATTGCAGCCGGAAAAAAACACAGTACCGCTGCCTTTTGTTCCCGAGACACACGGTTCTTCCCATTCGTGGCGCGCTACGCGGGAAACCATGATGCCGTCTGTGCGGCATACACCGTTCTTTTCATTGCGATCCACATTGCAATTTCTCGGGCAAAGATTGCATTTCATAGCGTTTTAATTGTAACCTATTTGATTGATTTTGACAAGTAAATTAAAAGTGCACAAGCCCTTGCATATATACCGTGTACGCCGCGCGTAAAATAGCGCAGGAGAAAAAATGATGTTTTCAGCAATGTTGCAGCTTCTTAAAAGACTCTTTTTCTTTACGGGCTATTTCAGCAATGGCAGTTATCCGCAGCCTCTTTCGCCCGAAGAAGAGGCCGATTGTCTACGTCGTATGCAAGCCGGCAGCCGTACCGCTCGAGACAAGCTTATTACACACAATATGCGGCTGGTAGCGCATATAGCAAAAAAATACAGTAAAAACGACTTGGACGATTTGATCAGTATTGGCTCCATAGGACTGATTAAAGGAGTGGAAAGCTACTCTGCCGAAAAAGGCACCACTCTTGCAACCTATCTTGCTCGATGTATCGAAAACGAAATTCTTATGACCCTGCGCGCAAACAAACGTTACCAAAACACCGTGTATCTCAACAATACGCTTGGTGTGGACAATGACGGCAACGAATACACTCTTATGGATGTCTTGGCAATCAAGGAGGACAGCGTTTTTCATCAAGCAGAAATGTCGATACTTCGACAAAACCTGCTCAACATCATAAACGAACATCTTAGTGCGCGTGAACAAAAGATAATACTTATGCGCTACGGTCTTGTGGAAGGCACCACTCCTATGACGCAATTGCAAACGGCGCATGAGCTGGGCATAAGCCGCAGCTATATATCACGCATCGAAAGCAGGGCCCTTGACAAAATCAAGCAGTACATAGATTGACAAATTTGCTTTGCAGTACTAAAATAAATGTAACCGTAAGGTAAAGGAGACATAATATGGAATATATTTATGATACGCAACTGCTGTTGGAAGGGAAAAATCTGTCCGATCAAAAAATAATCGACTACATAAACTCCAATATAGAAGGCGACTGCTTGCTGGTTGTGGGAGATGATGAGCTTATCAAGCTGCATTTTCATACCAACACGCCTTGGAAAGTGCTGCAATACTGCGCAACACTCGGCGAAGTGTACGATGTTGTGATTGAAAATATGAAAAGACAAGCCGAAGGCTTGCAAGGCTGATTGACAAAAACACGTAAAACAGCAAAAAAACTCCGCAGCAAGCGGAGTTTTTATAATGTGAAATTATCTATTATCCCAACAAACAAGCGTGACCGGTGAAGAGAACCCAAAACAGGTCTACAAGCCACATGAATGCAGCACCGGGGAACACCGTGAGAATTGCAACAATCAACAAAAGAATGTTGCCCTTACTAGCCTGATTGATGATTCTGCAAATTCCGTAGAAGATTTCTACCAAAGGGATGCAGAGCAAAAGTTTAACAATCAGAGGCCAACTGTTAACGGTTTTAATAAATTCTTTCATCGTAAATATCTCCTTATTTTTATTTGACTATATTATATTACTCTTCGACACTAATGTCAAGAAAAAAAGTTAAAATATCGTATATGATATACGTTGATTTTTCCGCCGACACATGTATACAGAGTAGTATATGCTGCGACAATACAAGTTGTCAAAAATACTAAAAAAATTTCAGTCCACTACTATTACTCGCTTGTTGATACTGTTCAAAAACTTGCGCAAGCCCTCGCCGCTGAGGATAACCGTCGCAGTATTATCGCAGGGATGAAACTTCACCTTCGACGCATACCATACGACTTTATCAATAAGCAGTGGCGCACGGCGTTCGCCTTTCTCGTTTAGAAACGCAAAAGGGCTGACGCTTCCGCGGTGTACGCCGAGATCTTCGAAAAGCTTGTCCTCCGTGGCGAATTCGAATTTAGCGCAGCCGACGCAGCTTGCAAGTCCGCGCATATCCGCTCTTTTGTCGAAAGGCAATACCAGCATATAAAAATTATCGCTCTTTTTATCCTTTACATAAAGACTCTTGCAGGACATGCAGCCGTCAACATGAATTATTTGCCGCGATTCCTCCGTAGTAATAACGGCAGGATGCCGAATAAGTTCAAATGCCACGCCTATTTTGGACAAAAAGTCCGTTACCATTTCTATCATTTTGCCGGTAAATATTGCAGAACAATGGGTACAACTACGCACACCACCACTATAAGTATCAAAAGCACATAGAGAACCTTGCACCAGGCTGCGCGATTGCGCACAAACCCCCAACCCAACATTCCCACAATACACATTGTGATTGTGGAGGCTACCAACCGCATGGTTTGAATTATCGGTACATCCACTTTGATAAACTGCAGTATCAGCGCCACTAAATACAATACGGCAACAAATACCGTCACCAAAAACGCCACAAAGCTCAAAAAGCCTCCGCCTCGGCGTGTCGGTTTTTCATCGGGATCTTTTTTTCGTCCAAACATTTCTTTTCTCCTAAGTAGGATAACAAAATTATACCGCTAAAACCAACTCACCGCAACAGTTTTTGCAAGATTTTTTATCCCTCGTAGAGATACAACATTGTGCCGCTGAAAATCAAATTGCAAATCTGCTCACGGTAGCTATCGGTTTGCAAAGTGGCACACTCCTCCGGATTGGACAGAAATCCACATTCCACGATAACTGCGGGACAGCTGGTTTCTCTACAAACATAGTAATCTCCCGCTATTGCTTCGCGTGTTTTGCCCGTTAGATCGTTGAATACACGTTGTAGATTTTCAGCTAAGCTTCTGCCGCTTTCCTCGCCCTTTTGGTAAAATACCTGCGGTCCGCTGCGATAGGAAGCGCTGAATTTGTTCATATGCACACTTATCATCAGGTTGGGCTTAGCTTCTTCTATTATCCGCTTGCGTTCCTGCATATCTCGCAGTTTAAAGCCTTTTGTAGCAAGCCCGTATAGTCCACCCTCATTTTTTCGCGTGTAAATGACATTGAAGCCAGCTCTCTCGAAAATCTCACCCAGAGTTTTGGAATAGGCAAGATTCAAAGTGGACTCCTTGACGCCGTCTACACCCACAACTCCGCCGTCCACGCCGCCATGTCCGGCGTCTATCACCACGGTAAAATCTATCAAGGTGGTTTTTTTTGCAGGTAAATTGTCCGCGATCAAAAAACCCGCGAGCACCGCTTGCAGCAATATAAGTATAAATAGTACTGCAATAACCCTTTTACTCTTCCATACAACAATCATTTTCACTCCTGTCAACAATCTTCGTTTAATGATAAGCGCTGTAATTTACAGATGTTGAGACAATTTCGTGGTTCTTCGCCAAAATTCGCACAATTTCTCTGTCAAAAGAGGCAAGTTATGCACTTATCCACAAAGTTATCCACAATTATGCCTGACGTAGTGGACAACCTGTTTCACAAATTTTATGAAACGGACAAGCCATTGCTACACCTGTATTTTATGTATCAAACTGCTGTAAAATCACACTCAAAACGGAAAATTGAAAATGAAAAAATCGTTTATAACAGATTATTTTACAAATAGTATCCTTCGACTATTTTACAAATAGTAACAACCGAGAAAAAAGTATAAACAGATTTGCAAACGGAAACAATAGAGAAAAAGTATAAGGAGCATAAACAATGAGTCTAAATCCGTTCAATGAAAAACCAATCGTTACAAACGACCAATTTTACAGTTGGAAAGAGCTTGCACCCAAGCCCTACAATAAATTTGACGTAGATCCCTACACCAAAGTACGCGTAATACTTGCTAACGGAGCAGAGTATGAGGCAGTGTGGTTCAGTCATCAATTTCATCGCCACTGTCCCGACAACGAGTTGAGAAGGGAGCTTGCCACACTTCGCCGCAAGGAACAGCAACAGCAAAAACGCATCGCAGCACTAAAACCCATTGGAGAAAGCATACTTGAGCACACAATTGCTTACGAACAGCTTGCGGTAGATCTTACCGCTATCTTCGCAGAAAGAGAAAGCAACAAATATGTAAAGCAAGCAATGGACTTTGCACTGCTTGAAGACTTCGACCACTTGTATCGCTATGCAGATTTACTGGAAATGGACAAGGGTATCTATGCCGAAAAGCTTGTAGGCGGATACACGGAGCTTATGCCGGGGCGCCCCACTATTGCCGAACACCGTTTCCCTACAGACGACATCAAGCGCTATGTCAACTTTAAACAAGCCAACAGTCTAACCAAGCTGGACGTCAACATTTTGACCGCGGCAGAACAGCAAACAATGAATTACTACATGAATCAAGCGGCTTTTTATCAAAACAAGCTGGGACGCGAACTGTACACGGAAATTGGAATGATCGAAGAACAGCATGTATCCCTGTACGGAGGACTTAAGGATACTACGTGCAGCTGGTGCGAAGAGCTGCTTATGCACGAATACACCGAGTGCTATCTGTATTTCTCTCTAATGCAGGACGAAACGGAAGAACATATCAAGGACATCTGGGAGCAGCACTTTAATGATGAGTTGGCACACCTGCACAAAGCGGTGGAACTTTTGCAAAAATATGACAACAAAACATGGCAGCAGGTGATACCTAAAGGAGAATTTCCCGAGCTTTTGAGCTTCCATTCCAACGTAGAGTACGTGCGCAGTGTTTTGGCAGCAACAGTAAACGTTACCGCTCGCGGTGAAGACTATGTGGAAGTTGCCGAGCTGCCTTCGGACGCAAAGTTCTTTGATTACCAACATCAGGTAAACGTCAAAGACAGCGAAGTTGCCAGTCACAACGTCATCAACAAGTACATTGCTGATAACCGCCGCGACTACAGATTTGAAACGGCGGAGCATCCGATCGAAGAACTTCGTGACCGCAAACATGACAATACAAGCGTCGGGAGATAACCGCATGACACAAAGTAAAAACCGTGTAACGGCAGCGGGCGGAACTGCACCGGATTGGGATGACGGCATGGTTTGCCGCCGTAAAAATATGTTTTGGGAACAGGATTACTTTCCGGGGCAAAACGTGCCTATAGATTTGGCGTTGTTTTATCCCGGAGGGATGATCATGTAGCTATCGGCCCTTTGTTGAAAACACTTTTTTAACCACATAAAACAACTGCCTCCAAACTCACGTGCGGTTTGGAGACAGCTGCCGACAGATCAAATCCGTCTGTACAACTAATTGTTGTTGCTTACGGTGCCGGTGTGACGGTGTTCGTTGTACTTGTAGCCATAATCCGTGTCTTTTTCCACCATATTAAAGCGTGAAACACACAGCCAGACAATCATATAGACGCCTGAAATACCGACTAAGATGTACAACAATCTTTCCAGCCATACCATGCCGAAGGAAATCCAGTTAACTACGTTGAAGCTGAAAATTCCGATAGCAAGCCAGTTGAGTGCGCCGATAATTGTCAAAATTAGCGCAATAACCGAAAAAACGTTGAAAGTCTTTTTCAAATTGCTTTTCCTCCTTGTTAGTTGTACTCGTAGTATGCGGAAGCACAAAAAAAATATACTATATATCCAAAAACTCCCCGATTTATACCGAGGAGTTTTCTGTAGCTTTAAATATGTTTTTTTCAGTAGTTGAATGAGAGGATGATTGCTACGCTGCTGGAGCCGCTGTCGTAGGTTACGGTCAGAGAGGCAAGGTGACCGTCGGATATCGTCAGCTGCAGCTTGGCGTTGTCTACTGGTGCCGTAAGCTCTGCGTCAGTTAGAGTCAGAACATCCTTAAGGTGTTCCTTGCTGATGTTTGCCGTTAGTCCGTTTGTACTAAGGCTGTAGCCGCTCTCAAAATAGCTCTCGTCCAGCTTCAAGGTGGCGGCAAACTCCGCATTGCCTTGAATGGTCTCGTTTGTTGTCTTTTCCGTATACGGCGTTTCCGCTGTAAGTGAGTTCAGACGCTTTTCCGTAACAGTTACAAGATAGCTGTCTCCCTGCTTAGTGTACTTCTTGGAGCTTTCGTATTGCAGCATGGAGCCGGTCTTTATC
>CANRHP010000036.1 GCA_947630455.1 uncultured Clostridia bacterium | reverse complement strand
GAATCGCCACTTAGTCCGTACTATAATCTCCGACAAGCCTGAATTGCAGTCTAGAAGATTTCCTTTGCAGAAACCGAAGTATTTTAGTTTCTTTTGCAGAATTCATTTCGTAAAGCATTCGGCAATGGTCATAGGCCAACAACGCATCACCGTTCAGTACTCCCAAAATTCCACTCAAAACAAGCTACACTGTACACAGCTTTTATTCACCGCATAGCAGGTTTAACCTCAGAGAGTAGACGCTTATCTATTAGGCGACCACCCTGTAGAGTCTCCACGACTGTTGGGGATAGAGCGTATGCCATTACACCTTACCCACCAATCTTAACTTCCAGCACCTGCCCCCGTTTGGGCAACGAAAGCAAGCACAAGAAACTTCATCGTTGTGCTCGGCAGCGGTCTTTTAGTCCCGCCTTCAACACATCAATTTTTGACTAGAATACTGCACCACCAAATTTTATTAAGTTGTATAAACTTTCGCTTTTATATCAGTATAGCACAATTTGCACAAAAATGCAAACGTTTATATATATGCTGCTTTGCAGCCCACTGTGATCAAGCTATTTCTTACGTGCCAAATTTTGATCACAAAACTCTTTGATATACTGCAAATTGTATGGCAATTTGTCACAGGTGGCATATATCTCATTGTTTAGTAAGCGAACGTGATCAATCAAATCGCTTTCCGAATATACGTCGAGGAAAGATTTTTCGCACTTTTGCGAGTCGAGAATATCATCCACTATCTGGTAGCAAACGCCCAACTTGCATGCTATATCATCGAATAGCGCAATTTCTTCTTCCTTTGCACCGCCGACAAGTGCTCCGCAAACCAACGCCGCGCGTATAAGCGCTCCGGTTTTGGCAACAGCAAGCTCAGTAGCTTCATCAACATTTTTTGTTTCCGTAAACAAATCCAATGATTGACCGTGTACAAGTCCCTCAATGCCGCTCATTTTGAAAAGAAATACGCAAGCAGCCTGATAATTTTTTGCGGAAATAGGTCCCTTCAAAACAGTTTCAAACGCGAGATTAAGCAGCGCGTCTCCCGCCAGAACCGCAGACGCCTCGCCGAATTGCATGTGACAGGAACGTTTACCTCTGCGCAAATCGTCATTATCCATGCAGGGCAGGTCATCATGGATAAGCGAATAGGTATGAACAAATTCAAGAGCTGCCGCAAGTGCCTTCGCTCCGTCCGAAATACGATTACCAACGGCTTTCGCAGTGTTTAGCAAAAGCATCGGGCGAAAACGCTTACCGCCGCTGAACAGACTATATTCCATTGCCTGCATTACCTTGTCTCGATTTTTTGGCAAAAAGCCCTTCAAGATCTCATCAATATATGATACCGTAATATTAGTCTTCATCATTCAGTTTCCTCACTTTTTCTTGTAATATTACCAATTTTCCTTTGCAGTCATTGAGCGTAGCCATGCATTCGTTTGCCAGGGTTACGCTCTGTTCAAATATTTTAAGAGATTCTTCCAAACCGATATCTCCTTCTAACCTGTCCGCCATTTCGTTGAGTTTGGCAATTTTTTCTTCCAAAGTCATAATACCTCCTTGCGGATCACCTTTGCGTCCACACTACCATCATAAAAATTAACGGTTATTTCATTCCCCGCCTGCAGTTGAGACGCTGATTTTACAACATTGCCCTCAGTTGAAACATAACCGTAACCACGCTTCAATATCTTCATTGGATTAAGTTTATCCAATTTGGAGGTTGCAGTGTCCAGCTCTGCAGAGGTTCGATCTTGCGTAGATAACAACGCATGCTCCATATTATTCAAACAGTACCGAATGTCCGCTTCGCATTTTTCCAGCTTACGTCCAACCTCGTAATAAAGCAACTTGCAATTATTTTCCACGCTATCAAAGTTCTGCAGCAGCTTAGAAACGACGGCATTACCTATTTTATCTAAATACGCGACTATACGCAGCTTCTCGCGTGAAACATCCAACGTAACAAATTCCGCCGCTTCGCTAGGAGTAACAGCCCTCTTGTCTGCTGCAAAATCGGACAAAGTAAAATCCACCCCATGCCCAACCGCGGAAACAATTGGTTTAGTGCATGCAGCTATTGCCCTCACAACCGATTCCGTATTAAATACGGACAGATCCTCGTTGGAACCTCCGCCGCGGCCAACTATTATCACATCGACATCACTCTTGTCAAAGTATTTTATGCCTTCAACTATTTCTACGTCGGCGCCGACGCCCTGTACTTTTACTGGATAAAGAACTATTTCGGAAAAAGGTTGTCTGCGAAGCGCCACGTTTTCAATATCATGTATCACCGCCCCCGTTTCACTGGTAACTACGCCTATTTTTCGAGCACTGTGCGGAACGGGAATTTTACGTTCTTCACTAAACAGCCCCTCGGCACTCAGTTTATCCCTCAGCTCTACAAATTGACGATATGCCGCGCCGGTATTTGCTGTTGAGAGCAGCTTACGTACGAAAAAAGAAACCGTCCCACCCTTGGTAAAGTAATTGAGTTGTCCTTCTGCTACCGCAACGGTGCCCTGCATTGGTTCGGTTGTATTTGCATAACAAAAGCAGTTAATTGCCGAATCATCATCCTTGAGCGTAAAGTACCATCCATTGTATGATTTCTTTACATTGGTGATTTCGCCGCAAACGGAGAGATCTGTCAGCACTCCATCCATATCAAAGATACCGCGGATGTAATTGTTTAGTTGTGTTACGCTTATTATCATTTAGCTTTCGATATTTTTAAAAGATTTTCAAACACTACTGCCCTTGTAACAGGACCCACTCCGCCCGGCACCGATGAAACGGCACTGCAAACTTCGCAAACCTCGGGAGCGACATCGCCGACAGAATGACCGTCAACAATACTTAAACCGACATCCACCACGACCGTTTTTTCAGTTACGAAATCCTTGTTAATCAACCCCGCAACCCCGCATGCGGACACTAATATATCCGCGGTTTTACACACAGTGGGCAAATCTGCCGTTTTTGTATGACATACCGTTACCGTTGCGTTTCGCGCAAGCATCATAAGTGCCAACGGCTTACCCACTGTGCCCCTGCCAACCACCACAACGTGTTTTCCGGACAAAGAAATATCGTAAAAGTCAAGCAGTCTTATCACTGCGGACGGCGTGGCTGGGCGGATACCCGATGCGCCTTTGTACATAGCAGCAATTGACCGGGAAGTGAGGCAGTCAACGTCCATTTGAGGCACTATGCGGTTTGCCGCACCTTGATACACTTCGGGTAAAGGCTGTTCTAAAAGCACACCGGCCGCATCATGCATACGGCAAACACTATCTATTGTTTCAAACATTTCATTCGGCGCACAGTCTTGCCGCAAGTAAATATGTCGCGTTCTTATCCCGCACTTTTTTCCGCTGTTTTCCAACGAATATGTGTACTGTTTCCATTGCGGGGCGTCAAAGCCTATTGTATAAAGAGCTCCCTTAAACGCGCTTTCTCGCAAAGCTTGATATATAACCTCTGCGCACGGCTTGCCGAAAAGAACATTTGCACTCATAGACATCTCCGCAAATAAGCGGCAAGAATACCGTTTACAAAGCTTACGCTTTTTTCGGTGGAATATTTTTTTACAATAGTAACGGCTTCGTTGATAACCACAGGTTTAGGCGTATCCGTGTTTGTCAGTTCCCAAATGGCCATCTCGAGCGCAGCTAAATCCGGTTTATAAATACGCGAAATTTTAAATCCGTCTGACAGATCGGCTATGCACTGATCCAAAGATACTTTCTGCTCCGCAACACCGTTTACAAGACCGGACGCAAAATTCCTATCTTCATCTGTAAGCTTATCTTGTTCAAATTGCGAAAAATCATTGTCGACAATGCCGCTGATCAAATACGCATACAGCTTGCAAAATGCAACTTCTCTTGCGTAGCTTCTCATAATTTCACCCTTTTTACAAACGCAGAAAACCCTTTGATAAAACAAAGGGTTAACGCACTAATTTTCTTCAAACTCAACCTCGATGACGTGAACGTTAACGTCTTTGACCTTAAATTCCGTCATGCTTTCTATCGTGTTTTTTATCGTGTTTTGGAGATTGCTGGCGACATCGCTGACTTCGACATTGTAAGCGAGCTTGACATAAACATCAACATACACCTCGTCTTCAACGATTTCCGTTTTTATGGATTCGCGCGCCTGCTTAGAATTGGCAGGATACTTGACAACCCCCTCCACCTCGCTCAATGTACAGTCCACAATGTCCCGGATAATTTCACTGCTGTACACAAGTCGTCCAGTTTCATCAAATCTATTTACAACTCTCATAGACTGCTCCTAACTAATCTTTTGTATAATTGTATCACATTATTTAAAAAAATACAAGACTATACGGACAGTATTCTTACGTAGTCGGGTTCAATAGAGGCTTCCGTAGCAATAATGTTGTAAATACGAACGGTATCATCTCGACTTAGCTCGTCTTTGTCGACAATTACCGTTATATTATCCAATCCCGCATTGACCGTAACAAGCACATCTTCGAAGCCTTGTGCTTTCAACAAGGTTTCCAAAAGCATTTCCGTTTCCATAGCGTTTACAATTTGCTGCTTCTGTATAAGCGCATTTTGTCTTGCTTCTTCGTACTCATCGCCTTCCATAGCAATAATAGCATTAAGTTCGGCAATTTCGTAATCTCGCGTAGACTGTCTATCCAAGCGCGAAGTGGTAAAAAATCCCGTTTGGACGGTTTCTCCGCCTTCAGTAGGCTGTTTGTTTGCAAGCAGCGTCACATTTAGTACCGCAGCAACAACCAGTACCGCAACCATTGATACGATAAGAGCAATTTTCTTTCCTTTTGACATTTTGAATCCTCCCTAACTTTTATATGTTAACACCCGCACGTCCTTTGCTTGCACGTCCAGCAGTGTCACAACCACATTTACGATTTGATATTTTATTACCGGATCGCTTGCGCCCTCAGCGATCACTACTACTCCAAGGATCTTCGGAGGAAGCGTTTTGGTAACAAGCGGCTCTCCTTTGTATGTGACAATGCTGCTGCTTTGCTTTACAACTCCGCCCGATGAAGTCGTTTCAGTTTCATACACATACACCTTTTCCTCGTTGCTTGCGTATGATATCGCAACCGAAGCCTTGCCGCAGCCGTCGATTTTTTCTATTACGCTACAAATCTTATGCTCCATTTGACTGATATATGAGTTGTCGCCGGCAGAATCCGCTGATTTTTTTTGAGCGGTGCCCGCAAATATAATGATAACTACGACCGCAGCCAAAACAAGAGCAACATACAATTCGATATTTTTAACAGATTTAATTTTTATAAAGAAATTTTTTAATTTTTCCATCACCGTATCACAACCTCGATTTTTTATTGATGTCAGATTTAAAAACGGATTTCTATACCCATACCGTCTGTACGTGGAAATTGGGGAAAAATACTTCCACTACCGCACAAACCCTTTTTTCTGTTTCGACGGACGGTTGACCCGACAGCGTGACAGTTACGTTGTCATCCGTCAAGGACACATCGCGCACATTGACGCCGTTAGCGCTAAGAATTAAGGTAATTTCTTGCACAGAGTTCTTTTTTTGCCTATCATCGACATTATTCAAATACTGTTCCTGGAGAGTGGACTCTTTAATTGCCGATTCAAAAATGAAATTGTCGCCGGCAAAATTTACCAATGGCAACACTATCACAAGCGTCACTACAATGCCGAAAACAGTCTTTACATATTTGCGAGTTTGCCCTTCAGGCAAAATAATATCGCACAAAACCGATAAAATAGCGATTCCCGCAACTGTCACTACCCACTGTCCCATATTATACTCCGTTGGTTGAGCAAATCGCAATAAGCGTCAGCAGACAAAACATAAAGCTAACCGCGATAATCAACACAGACAAAAATGTTAGCGTCCTACTCATTCCGCTCAACAATTTAACATATTTTTCATCTACAACAGGCTCGCTCAAAGCGGCAACCGCCTGCAAACCAAGATTGAGACACAACGTACAGACAAGCGGCTTTACGACAGCAAACAGTAAAATCAGCAACGTGACTACACCGAATGCATTTTTGATAAGAGATGTACTTGCAGCAACTATATCGAACCCGTCTGCAAGATAGCCACCCAAGATCGGTATATAGCTTTTTGTCGCAAACTTTGCTGCTCGAATGGAAACTCCGTCTATTGCCGCAGCTGAAATCCCCTGCACTGTTGTTACTGCCGAAAAAAGCATAAACAATACCCCTAACAGCCAGCTTGCAGCGTCTGTAAAAAAGGTAGACGCTTTATTGACACGAACGTTGGAAGAAATATTGCTTACTGCCGAAAATACCAACGCAAATATCGACATAGGCAGCACAACCGCCCTGATTAGTTCGATAACGGTTGTTGAAAACATCACCATCGAAGGCTGACATACCGATGAGGAAACAGTACCGCCGTTTGCCACTAACAACGTAAGCAAAATAGGTGCGGAAACCTCCGACAATGTGGCAACTTGTGACAGCATCGAGTAAATTTGTCGATAAACATCAACAATCATTGAAAGGATTGAAACCATCACTACCGTTACGCCCACAAAAGATACTACACTATCCGTACTGTCTGATATCAATCCTCCATTCGATTTTCGAATGAGACCCAATATCACCAACACAACAAATATTGATACTAACTGCGGTAAAAGCTCTCGTATACCTTCGCCGAAAAGAATTACAACAACGTTCCAAAAGCTCTCCGTGTTGTCAAATTCCCCGTTAATGATGCTGCGCACTTTTTCGGCGACGCTTTCAAAAAAATCCGAAGCGACATCATCCACCGCAGAAAAATCTATATTGTCCAGTCCTTCGTTAACATTGTCATTTAAGTCGTCCAACACATCGGCGCTTGCAAAAACGGGAAGAACCGTTAATATAGTAAGGATCACAATACAAAGCAGTCTTTTCATAGGGCAAGACCAATGATAACGTCAAACAGCTTTTCCACTATCGGAAGAGCACAAAATAAAATCGCCACCTTGGACGCTAAAAGTACCTTGTCCCCAACGCTTTTACAATTAGCGTCCACGCAAACATTGTTGCTGAATTCCGCAAGATATCCGATTCCGACAACCTTGACAACGCAGCCGATAGCTTCGCCGTCTACATTTGCACGGTCTGCAAAGCTGTACAATGTAAAAACGACATTGTAAAGCGCGTCGCAAATCATGAGAAGCAAAACAACCGAAACGCCAACCGTCAAAGGTACGGCGAACTCGGGCTTAAGCTGTCGAACGACCGCAATACCTATTACACATAGCAGTGCCAATAAGGCAATCTTCAAAAAGTCCATATTTACAAATCGAAAAGCGATTGCAAAGTATCATAAAGCTGCACAATCACGTCCAGCATCATAACAAGCGCCACGACCAATCCCACAACGGAAACAACTGTGGAAATTTCCTCCCTACCGGAACGTTTCAACAACATTGTTGCAATTGCCGTAATTATACCTACGGCAGCGATTTTTAATATTATTGCAATATCCATTGTTCTACCTTCAAATGAGCACTATTCCAACCATTACACCGAGCAATATACCCAGCTTCGGATAGATAGAAGCTTTGCTTGCCTGCTCCGAATATCTGTTATTCTGCTCCGTGAAAAAATAACGTTGAAACGAAATTTGTTTTTTCAGTTCTTGCGACGATACTGCCTCAAAGCTGTCAAAAAGCAATTTCAATTCTTTTTTTTCTATAGTCGACAAACGACATTTTGTTTTACCGCTGCCGAGATATTCCAAAAAGGCTGCGCTGCAGTTTTCAGCAAATTCCTTATTAAATTCATCTATTTCCAGTTGTCTCCCGTCAATATTAACCTCAAAAAGAGACAAATACTTGTTTACATCGAAAAAAAAAGCAGACTTAATGCGAATTTGCTTTTCGAAATATTTTCCTATAACATAACCGCATAAAGTACATGCAACAAGGACTACTATGTCTATCATATTATTTTATAGACTGCAGTTTTGTGTTATAGTCAAAAGAGTTTAAATTGTAAATTTTTTTTCCTTTTCCTATTGAACACAAGACAATTGCACTTTTAAAAACATCTTGCAAGCCAAATTTATCGACAAATTCGTCAAGATTCTTTCCGTGTACACTGCATGCAAGATTTACCCCGCTATCGGATGCTTGCCTGATAAAGGGCGCTTCTGCGACAGATATTTCATCGCAAACTAACCATTGCGGAGACATTGCTCTTATTCCCACTTCAAACGCATAACTCTTACTCGCCCATTTTATTACATCGCAATCGGAGATTATCTTATCATCATACAAAATTTCTCCACGCTCATCCGCGACGAGTACCGCATATTTCAAGGACAATTTTACAGCAAGATCTCTAAGTAATGTCGTTTTTCCGCTGCCCGGAGGGCCTATAACCACTAAATTTCCCTTTCTGCTGCAATCTATCACCTTATCGTCAGCTGTACTGACATAATGTGGTATCCGAAAACACAATGAAGAGTATTTGCGAAATACAGGATCATTAGTTTCCGCCACATCACCGCACACACCAACACGAACGCCGTCGTCAAGAGTAAAAAAGCCTTTTGCAAGCATTTTTTCGTAAGCATATACTGAATTATTGCAGGCACGTTTTATAATTTCGTTGCAGCTTTCATCTATAATCGGAGCATTGCCACTATCAAGGGAAAGTAATTTATTTTTCCCCACAGTATACCACTGTCCGCCAACATTTACCTTGACAGGTCTATTGTTACGTAGACGTATTTCCCGAACATCCGTACAGGCCCGCAATATATCGCCAACATATTTAGGCAGACACTCCCACACCCTCATACAATACAATATTGGACAAGCCGTAAAATTATGCCAACGGTATCGGACGCGTTTAGAAGTTTACTAATAAAAAACTTGTAAATCATATCTGTATGTGCAGAATTGTAATTAGAATATCGTTAGAAAAACAAATTAGTCTTGCACATGTGAAACAGTGAAAATTGTAACAATCATCTCGTAGATTTTACGAAGAAAGCACCTTGTATTCACTTGAAATGCATATTTACAACTACTAATTTGATAACATCCACACTTCATAGCAAAAACAATATCAAATGAAAAATCGATCAAAAAACAAATAATTTTTTTTTCGCGGGGTTGCCGTTACCAAGCTGTGCCGAGTTTATTTGTTTGACTTAATATAAATCGAGATGTTCCAAAATGTCAGAAATAATTCTTATAAACCGAATCATTTACCACTCCCCAGAAATTACTTACTATATAAATAATTTCATTACAAATATTCCGAAATAAAAACTTATTATAAAAACTCACAAAACTTCATATATCCCAAAATACCCTTTATGCGAACAAAAGAAAACCTCTTCCCGCTGCACCGCGGCAGGAAGAGGGAGCTACTAACTCAATTGTATGTCGGAAAATCATCTAACTCCCGACACTTGGCATAAAGCCAAAAGATTTGTTTCGTGACTGCATTGTTGCAAAAAACATTTCGTCAAACGTTTATAACCTTTTAGTCAATGCGTCGATAAGAATATTCTTTAACGAGGCACCCGTCTCTCTATTTATCACGCCGCCGCCATCAATACGTTCTATTGCAGTGACAAAGTCGGACAAACGGAAACCGTCCATACCGAACACGTTGCTCGTCGGATTGATATCGAGATAGAGCTTTTCGTAAAAGTTTATCAATTGCAAGTTTGTCGCTTCGCGACACTTTACGATTTCGGCTATTCCCTT
>CANRHP010000035.1 GCA_947630455.1 uncultured Clostridia bacterium | reverse complement strand
AAAAGAGATTTCCACTGCGCTAAACGATACAAATACTGTAAATTTGAGTTCGTACAAATTAATGTCTGTTCTACCAAAATTATGCGAGTCGAGACATCGACCCGCATTTTTGATTTTGAAAATCGGCAAGGATGCGATTATTTTTAAGTGTAAACGCGTAATTATGCGCTTGTCGGGAACAAAAAACCCTGCCGATTTTATTCAACAATATCCGCAGTTTCTGCATAAAGTAAAAGTAGAATGCTGCGCGTTTCGCAACAAAAAGGCACCGCAATGCCAATACATAGGCATTTAGAAAGGTGCCTAAATGATACAAGGAGGAACGCACAGTATGGAAAGCTATCTTGAGCTTATCAGCGTGCCGGCAATCGCCGCCATAGTGTTTGCTGTGATAAGCGCAGTGAAATATGCTGTAAACAACGTCAAGTTCGATCGTTTTGTACCGCTGATTTCGGCATTGCTGGGAGCGGTATGCGGTTTGATCTGCTTTTACGCGCTGCCGGAGATCATCCCCGCGCACAATGTTGTCGCCGCGTTGGTGATAGGCGGAGCAAGCGGGCTTACCGCTACGGGTACGCATCAGTTGGTAAAACAGCTGGGCGGGAAAAATGAGCAGGACGCCGACGAAACAAACGACGAGGATTGCAACACAAGCAACGGCGATGACGACACAAAAGACAGCTGATACAGTAAAAGAGGACGCAAATTGCGTCCTCTGTTGCGTTCTTCGCTCGATTTCTTCGATTTGAACCATTTTCACAGCAGCTTGTCGAAGGTTTTTCGCACGTCGTCGATTCCCTTGTACAAAATAGGCGTTATGCCAAGCTGCGGCAAAGGTGCAAGGTTGGCGGGATTGTCGTCGATCATGTACATCTCGTCATAACTCTTGCCCATGTTTTCCAAACAGTATTTGTAAATAGCGGGATTTGGTTTTGCAAGATGCAGATTGCAGGAAATAAACCTTTTGTCAAAAAGTCCCTCCAACCCATACTTGGCCATAATTCCTTCGACAAGTCCGAAAGGCGCATTGGACACAAGCACCACGTCCGCAATCTTGTGCAAACGCTTTATGTAATCTACCAACTCACCGTTGATGTGGATGTAGTTGTTCCACTCCTCCACCACGTCTGCGCGCGGCATTTCAAACAGCGTTGAAAGACTGTCGAACACGTTGTCCAACGTCACTTCGCCCAGATCGGCGGGAATAAAAAATTCTTCTTTGAGCCTTGCCGCCGTTTGTGCGTCAAAGTGATTTGCAAACAAAAAGGGCGCTATCTCGGAACTTACCACACCGAAAAAATCAAAAATTATCAGTCTGTTTTTCATTTTAACCACCAAATAGATGTTTGAAATTTTATCTTTGATTACAAGACACGCCTATTTTAACACTTAGCGCCTGCACCGTCAAGAGTTGAAAAGGTTATGTTGAGTAAAACCGATGACAAATTATTTTCTTATGCCGAAAAAAGCCTATTGACAACGTATCTCAAAATTGCTATGATAGAACTATCTAAGAGTATCACGGAGCGAGTATGAATTTTTACGACAGTTTGCAAAACGTATTTGAATGGATCGAAAAGTATTTCGATTTGGTAATACACTACGTCGTGCTGCTTATCGAGCTGGTTGGAACCATTGTGCTGATATATGCAATTGTTGCCGCGATTGTGGGGTTGTTCAAACGACAGCCGCACGTTCGCTTGAAGCTGGCGGAGGGCATCGCCCTTGCACTTGAATTCAAAATAGGCGGAGAACTGCTTCGTACCGTGGTAGTGCGCGATTGGGAAGAGCTGTTGATACTCGGAGCAATCATATTGCTGCGCGCCGCGCTTACATTCCTGATCCAGTGGGAAATCAAGATCGAACGCAAAAACGGCAATCTTACAGCAGCTCAAATCAATGATATTAAAACGCCTCTTACACAAGACGAAGATCCGCCGAAGGAAAAAGGCTTGTTTGGAAAAATCTTCGGTAAAGATCGTCGGGATGACGGCACCTCACCGGATACGAATTCCGACGGAAGCAACGACAAACGGCAATAATTTTGACATGTGAATATTTTTATTGATGAAAACTCTTCGATTTCGGTATATAGCAATTGTAATTTGCATTATACCTCGAAGAGTTTTTTACTTCTTTAAGTTATTCGAAAGTGTTTTGTCGTCGCTGCACTGCGGTTATCAAAAAAACTTTATCGAACGAAAAGGAGTGATAGGATTTCTACGAAAAAGTACGGATGATTGTCCGTACTTTTATTATTTATCTCGGAGGCATACCGCCGCCCGGTCTACCCGGACCTCCGCCGGGACCGCCCGGCTGCCAACCGTCAGGATTACCGCCGAAGCCGCCCGAAATGCCGCCGGACGTAACCTGTGATGTAAGTTTGATTTCTGTGAGCTTGACCTCATCCGCATAAATTGAATAAGCAGAGCCTTTGGCAAGCTCACAGGAGCTGAAAATAACCGTCTGAAAAGCCTTTGCCGCCTCTACCTCTATCAATTTGTTGCCATCGCCGTCGAGTATGCTCACGACGGTACCCGCCGCTACGGAGCCGTTTTGACCGTAGGCAAGCACAAGCTGTTTGGAATCGCCGACGGGCAATTCAGTCATTCCACGAGAAGCAAGCACCAGCAAGGTACCGCCGTTGACATAAATACCCGTTTCGCTGTCCAATCCGCCGTCACCGTTGCCCGCAGGACCGTACACTACTACAGTGCCGCCGCTTAGCTCCACACTGCCGTTGCTGTCTATGCCGTCGCCCTGAGCGTTCACAACAACCTCTCCGCCGCTTATCAAGATATGCTCCCGCACGTTGGCGTCATCACTTGCCGCATTGATACCGTCGTCCGAAGCAACCAAAAACACCTTACCGCCGGAGATCTCCACGTTGCCGCCCTCCAATCCTTCGTAGCTTTCCGCAACAGTGACGCTGCCGTCGGTGATTTTGGCAAGTCCATCCGCCGTCAGTCCGTCATCCAATGTTGTGACGGTGATTTCGCCGCCGTTGACAATGAGGTTTCCACTGTTGGAATGTATTGCGTCGTCGGTGGAGTTTATATTTAAAACGCCGCCATTTATAACAACGCAGTAGTTGCCTTCGGTAACGGTTATTTCCCTATCGGCATTGTCAGGGTCGGGATACTCGATCTCTCCAGCCTTGACGCCCTTGCAGCCCTGTTTGAGGGCATACATTACGCCCTGTCCAAAGTAATCACTTGCCACCTTTTGATATCCGCTGCCCGATTTGATATAGCGGAAGTCATCCGCTGTGAGGTCGTATTCCGCACGGTTTTCCGGTGAATCCGAAACAAATTCGCCGTTGGTGATGATGTCGTAGCTGCCGCCGTCGATGTACACTATTGTGTCCGCCTGTATGCCGTCGCCGCTGCAATTGCACACGTAATTGACATTGCGCAGCGCAACAAATCCCTCGTCGGCTGTAAACGCCGTCGTTTCGTCGTCGCACTCGGCGTTTAGTCCGTCCTTGCCCGCCTCATTGACGTTAAGCGTGCAATCGGCTGCTGCGATGCTCAAAGCGGATACAGCGTGGTTTGCCGCGGAAAGCTCCAACACGGCGTCTGCAATGCGCAACGCCTTGCTTACTTTTACGGCGTTTTTGCCCGTGCAATTTACCGTGAGGTTTCCTTTACCGTTAACGTCCACGCTGCCTTTGATATGAATGGCGTTGCCTTTGGAGCATTGGACGGTGTTGGTCGTTCCTTCCGCCAAGGTGATCGTAAGCTGTGTTTTCTTGAAGTCGTCGCCCTCCTCCGACGTGCCGTAGGTAAGGCTCGTAAAGCTTGCCCCGTTCAAAAACAGGTGCAATTTCAACTCGTTTGCGCCTATCGTAAGCGCGCCGTAAGCGCCGCTTAGCGCATAAGAACCGCTTTCGGTAAATACGTAATCTCCGTTGGGAACTTGCCGCGCGTTGTCGTCGTTTACGTCAGCCGAAAGCTCCGCCATATCCAGCTTGCCCGCCACGTCGTTTGCCGCCGAGTCCGTATCCGTAGTGTCCACGGGGACTACTGTCGACGGTGCGCCGCCCGAATCGTCGTTCGGCTTGCACGAAGCGAAAGCCGCCGTGAAAGCCACAATAAACGCTATCGCCGCAAAAACGATCTTAAATTTTTTCATATCGATTTACCTCCGAAAAACAAGCCGTTTGCTTGCATACGCACCGCGCTTCATCGTACCTTGTTCGATAACGCCGCCCGACAAAAGGAAATTTTCCGTCAAAACGCAGCAAAATCAGCCCTTGCAGCCGAAGCTGCTTTTTGCCACATCTACGTAAGGCGACGGGTTGCGTCCGCTGTTATATTGTCCGCCGCCCGTGATGTTGCCGAACATCTCGCCCCAACCGCCTTGGTAGTTGAGATACTCCTGAAAATCGTTGTAGTGATTGTAGGTGTAGAACACATATCTCTCGCTCGGACTCAGCAATCTGCTGCCCTCGTAACGGGCGTACACTATTCGCGCAGCGCCTCGGGTGATCCTGTTGCCGTTGTTGTAGGGCGCGGCAGTATAACCGGGCGTATGAGTACCCGTTGTGCCGATGTCGATTTCATAATATTGGTACGTCCCGCCGCAACCGCTGATATTCGGCAGCACGGGCTCATAGGGATAACGGCTTGTGTCGCCGCTGAACAGGTTGTGATTCAGTCGCAAAAACATACCCCATGCGTTACTTTTAGGATCTCCTTTGTTGCTTGTTATGTAATTTGCGGGAACATCTCCCCAAGCGTATACGTAGGCGGCGACCTCCTCCAACGTTACGTAAGCGCCGCCTTTGAATATTGTATTGACGACATTGCCTTTGTGATCTATCACTTTGTAACTGTTGCCGTTGTCGTAATAATTTTCGTCGATATTTCGCACGTATTTGTCGTCCTGCATTGGACGATTGGAAGAAAGCGTGGGCGTTGGATCCTGCTCGGCGATACTGCCGCTCATCAGATTGTGCTTGGTACGCCAATAGCTGTCCTCGAGATCCGCCGCGGGCTTGTAATTGTTGTTGTAAAAGCCGCTTGCCCCCATATTGGTGTACGGATCGTCGCGTATAATCTGAATGGTGACGGGATCGCTGCAGAAACGTCCGACGTAGGCAACCACCGTGACGTAGCCCGCCTTGAGCGGCAGGATCGAGCGTGAGGTTTGCGAATTGCCCACCAGTGTTGCGACATCCGCTCCATCTGTGATTTCGAATTTAAGCTGATCAACATAGTCGGACGGGGCGACGGCTGCATATACGTAGGTATTGTCGGCGTATTCGATCAGATATTTGTCGGCTTTGAGCGTGACGGTGACGTTTTCCGTGATGTCGGTCCTGACATGTACAGTGACAGTGTTGCTGTAAAAGGTCTGACCGTTGAGAGTGAGCCTTGCCTTCAACTGACACTGCCCGGACTGTTCGGCATACAAGGTTGTGCCCTCCAGATGTCCCACTGTGCTGCCGAGTTCAAAATATACAATCACCTCGTCCTCGTATCCGCTTGGCGAGGTCACAATCGTTATGTTTGCCGTTTCGCCAACGTTAAGCTCGGTTCTGTCAACGGAAACGGTCACTTTTACCGTAATTTCACCCGTCCAATCAACAACGCGACAGTTGCCGCCTTGCGGGACACGTAAACCCTTGCCGATATCGGAATAAATATTGCCGTATACAACCACCGCGTCGCCCACTTTGACATTGGCGAGGTTTATCGAACTGTCGAAAACTGCATTTACAACGGTTATCCTTTTGTCGGGATCCGACTCATCACATATTTCGAAGGTGTAGCCGGTCGGCGCAGTTTTCAAACTGCTTGCAACCACACCTTTTACGTAGTAGGCGTGGGCGCTGTATCCTGTAAAAATATCCAGCCGTTCACAGATTTCGTCTACCGACGCGGGGACGTTCTGCGTGCTGCCGCTCCTCCACACAAAAATTGTCAGGGCGTCGCTCCTTACCCCGTCCAACTCGGCGTATACGGTCACTTTACAATCCACATCCGTATCGGGTACAAATGCGGCGCCAACGATTTTGCCGGCATCCGTACCCTCGCTTACAACCAGCTTGACCTTGTTTTCGTAGCCTGTAGGGTCGGTCGAAACAGTGAAAATTGCCTCGTCGCCGCCTTCGAGAATATTCTTATCCACAGACAAGGTTATCCTGCTGACAGTGAATGGCTTGGAGCGCTTGTAGCCGCACTCGCACACACCGTTGTCATCAAAAGAATGCTCTGTGCGAGTGTTCTCATCTACCGCACCGTCTTCGGGGCATACCCTCCAATGCTCGCTGTCGTTGTGTCCCCAATCGGTGTAGCTGTGTTTGTGAGTTACTGACTTTTCTTTAACGGTCACCGAGACGACAGCTTGCAGGTTTTTGTAACTAACGGTAAGAGTGTTACTGCCCTTTATCAGCGTTCCGGAAAGCTCGTATTCCTCGTTTCCGAGACGGTGCGTTTCGTTGTGTTCATCCGTGTAATAAACCGCAAGGTAAAGCTTAACGCTGTCCAGAGAATCTCCTTCCTCAATGATATGTGCTGCGTCATAGGTTGCCGAAAGCGACGGCTTCGTGACCGTGCATGCGGCAACCGCTGCACAAACGGACATAAAGACAATCAATATTGATATAAATAACAAGCTTTTTGTTTTCATAAGATCCTCGAAAATAAGATTATACCATATAATTGCCGCCGTCGCAACCGCTCTGCACAATACTTCATTGTACCGAAACGACGGATGAGGATCGACAAAATTTTTCGCATAAATTTTAGAGTCAAAGCACTTATAAAACAAGGCGCAGAACTGTTTTGTCCCGCGCCAATGTAAAATTCGAGATTTTTTCGAAAAACGCAAATCATCTTACAAAAAATTTGTAAAACAATTATATTGAAAAATCAAATTTGACCGACCTTGTACCATACGGCTGAGGCAAACACTCGAGAATCAGTCTTTTGATACCATTATTTGCCGTGGCTTTACCTTGCGCAGCGCCATTACCGGCACTACGCTTGCCATTATCGAAAGTATGAGCACCAATGCGGCTCCTACCAGAGCCGTTGTGTAACGGAAACGAATTATCGTAAGCTCGCTTGCAAGCGTATTGCCTGTATATGCCACAAAGCCCTTGACAAGTATCGCATTGCCGAAATAAACTCCGAGATACATTCCCGCCATTGCAAACAGACACACGATAAGTCCCAACATCACCATTTGCAATGCAAACATGATGGCAAGATAGTGCGTTTTGGTACCCAGCGCGCGCAGTATGCCTATTTCAAGAATATTTTTGCGTATGCTCCGTACTCCGAACATAATCAAAAATACTGCACAAACCACATAAAGCGCCACAACTATGATAAGAAAGAAATCCTTGAATATCTTCACTGCGCCTGCAATTGACTGCACAGCCATGTACTGCGCCGAAGGAACGAAGTACTTGTATGTTTCACCGACATGGTAAATGGTGGCGATGTCCGAAGTGTCGTCGAAATATAAGGCGAAAGGAATTATTTCGTACTTGCGCAACTCGCGAATAGTCTCCTCCGATACCCGCATGCCATCTACTTCCACAAAACCGACAATTTCCAATTCCATCGAAGTAAGTTTTTCCCCGGTTACATTGTCACGAGCGGTAATGGTGATTTTTTTACCCTTCAGAGTGTTCCAATAAGCGGTATCGTCATTACTCTTATTTAGTCCGGTTACGCTGCGCCATATAGATTTGCACAAAAGAACCTGTCCTGGCTGCAAATTTTCATTTACGCTGCAATAAAATGTGCCGCTTGGATACTCTATGCCATCGTATGTCACAACCGGATTAGACGGATATGCAAAATACTTAAACTGCGTATTGTCATAGTTGGAGTAGACCTCGGCAAAAGAGGGATTGATGCTGTAAGCAATGTTTAATGTCAGGTTCAACTCATTTATAAAATCATTGTACTGAGGATCTGCTTGCAATTCCGTCTGTGTGAGGTCGCCGTACACCTTTTGCAGCAATTCACTGTAGCGTTCCTTGTAACCCGTGTCAATTACCGCGCCGATACGATAACGGCTGAACTTTGGTTTTCCATTGGTAAGCAATGCATAGATATCCGTACTGTATGTTACCATGCTGGATGTGCGATTAAGTATGCTGTCCGCAAAGTAATCGGTAACGATCAAGTCTACGCCATTGACTACTCCGTCGGAATCTATATCTCCGCTCAAAACCTTGAGTTTACCGTTTTCATCACCGTAGATGCTTTCAATGTAGCTGCGATCACATACAAGCACACCGTTGCCGGTCTTACAAAAGAATTTGGAATAGTTTTGAGAATAAGGCAAGGTTTGGTATTTTTCAAGAGTGTAGTCGCTGGCTGCCGTTACCAAGCTGATATTGTACAGCTTGTAAATGTTGCCATTGTATCCGGCATTACGGAAAGCCGCCACATCGTTGTCCGTAACGTGCATAGTGCGGTAAAAACCGATCTTGCTGTAGCCTCCTCCTGTGGCATCGTAACCCTTTTGCAAGGCAAACTGCGGATTCTCGGATTTTTGCAGCAAATGCAGACTTTCCTCACCGGCGTCAAACTGCAAAAACATTTGTCCGATTCCCAATACCGAGACAAGCGCTATCACCAACAACATTGTTACAATCAAATTGCTAAGCTGCTTGCGGCAGAACATACCGAACAAACGCGTCGCTCCGTGAGAGGAAAGTTTGTAGTCGTTGAATTTGCTACTTTGGGCCGCAACGGTTGCAGCGGTTTTGGTGGGAAGAAACTTGTCGTCCACCTGTCTGAAGGAAAGAGGCTTTCCCTCTGCCAAACGGGCGTTGACTTTTGCAAGTTGCGCGGCATTGAGCTTGACGCCCTTTTGCAGGACGATTTCTTCGTCGCTGACTGCCAAGTCGCAGGCATTGAAGTTGCGTTCCACATCGTTTGTAACGCGTCCGTCTGCAAGCTCTATAATTCTGTCCGCGTAGATATCTGCATCCTCGCGGTTGTGAGAAACTATGAGCACCAAATTGGTGCGTGAATACTCCTTGAGGGCTTTGAGTATCTGCCTGCCGCTTTTGCTGTCCAGGTTGCCCGTAGGCTCGTCGGCAAGAATCAGCTTAGGATGCTTTACCAGCGCCCGTGCAATAGCCGCGCGTTGACACTGTCCGCCGCTTAATTGACGGGGATATCTGTTCGCCAAATGATCCAAATCCACCAATCTCAATGTTTCGGCGACAAGTTCTGCAGATTCACGGTTTTGCAATTGCAAGGACAGCACCACATTTTGTTCCACAGTCAAAGACTCTATAAGGTAATAGTCCTGAAAAACAAAACCGAGATAGTCATTGTGATAGCTATCGAAGTCGCGCGCATTAAATGAAGAAAAAGCGCGACCGTCCACAAATACGTCACCGGAAGTCTGCGTGTCCAATCCTCCGAGAAGATTGAGCAGGGTGGATTTGCCGCAGCCGCTCTTGCCAACGACAAACACCATTCCGCTGTCAGGCAAAGTGAAGCTTACATTGTCAAGAGCAATGCAAGGTTGCCCTTTGTTTGTAGAATAAATTTTTGTAAGATTTCTAACATTTATCATATCAATACCGTCACAAATCTTTTATGCCGGTAATTATATCACGCCTATCTTAATTCCTACTGAAAATACAACATAAACATAATGAGAATTTTTAGAATTTTTTTGCAAAAAAAATAGACCGTCAAAAGAGCGGTCATGGTGTTTGCTTGGTATAGAATAGTAAGTCGAACTTCTCCAGCTTTTTCTTCGCATTTGTTTTCCGTGTTTATGCTCCAC
>CANRHP010000034.1 GCA_947630455.1 uncultured Clostridia bacterium | reverse complement strand
GTCAAGTATAAAAAAGAGCTATATCTATTGCTAAATTTTATAGCAACCATAAGTTTAGCCTAACCTAAAAAAAGCGTCGTTCATTACAACCGTAGGGTGGGAGGGGGCTATACGTTTTGCGGCATTGTGAAACTCGCGCGCTTCGGTATAACGCCCCATGTGATAAAGGCATACCGACAGCTGTACGTTAGGCAAGAAACCGTTGTAGTATTCGTTGACGAATCCGCTTTGAACACGGCTGTTAAGCGCCATAAAATACCAATCTGCAGCCATTGTCCACAGTCCCTGCTCGAAATATACCTGTCCGAACAAACAGCAAACCTCGCCGCTCGGCGGCAAAAGCCGTACACATCTACTAAGATAACAAAGGGCGTCGGAGTAATCACGGCGGGATATACACAACCCCGCAAGTATTTTCAATCCATCTGCCCTATCTACCGGATTTGCCCTGTTGCAGCTTACAAACGTGCGAAAAACAGGAACAGCCTCCTCGACAAGTTCGTTGTCTACCAAGGTGCGCGCATAGTAGTACTTGTCGCGCAGTCCCAAACGCCTGCCTGATGCAATTGCATTTTGATAGATACGAAGATTGCGTTCGGCGTGCGTTGCCGATGGACGATGAACGACCTCACAGTCCAAATATTCGACCTTGCCGAACGGAGCAATTGACTCGTGAATGAATCCGCGAAAGCGGCATTTGTCCGTACGCCTAACAATTCGCTCTCGCCAGAACCAAAAGGGGAAATCGCCGTCCATGCGGTATCGCATATAGTAAAAATCCGAGTCGGAAGGTGATTTTTTCCACTTCATCAGAAGGTGCTGCGTTTTTGGCGGAAGCACGTCGTCTGCATCCAACCACATAACGTAGTCGCCTGCCGCATGAGCAATTGCGCAGTTGCGTGCGGCGGAAAAGTCATCCGTCCAATCGAAATGAAACAGTCTTGCGCCATGAGACAGCGCCACTTGGCACGTTTCGTCCTCTGAGCCCGTGTCCACGACAACAACTTCATCGGCAAAAGTGAGTTGAGGTAAAAGCCTTGCAAGATTTTTTTCCTCATTGCGCACAATCAGCGTTACGGAGATCCTCATGCCAACACTATATGTTTTTTTATTTTGCTATGTCACAAAATGCCCTTACATCATACATTGAACTTGGAGATTTGCATGAAACCACTTGTACTCGATTTGCCCTATCCGTCCGTATCTGAGCTTACCCCGGACGTAAGAAGCGGCAACATAATTTCCTTCGGCTATGCCACTTTGAAGGGAGAAATCACGGCAGTGCTGCAATACGTATACCACCATTTTTATTTCGGACTGACAGACCCTGATGACGCCGAAACACTGATGTCCATTGCTATTGCCGAAATGACTCATGTGGACATACTCGGCAGTGCCATGCTCAAGCTCGGAACACCTCCGCGCTACGTGCAGTTTCCGAGGACATGCGTTTATTTCAATACTTCACAGGTATCTACGGCAACGTCGCCCACAAAAATGCTGATGGATGATATTCAAGGCGAAATGAATGCAATTACGGACTATCAAAAAATGCTGTTTGAGCTCAAAAACGAAAAAGCTGCAGCTATCATCCAAAGAATAATCCTTGATGAACAACTGCACCTTGAAACACTAAAAAAATTGTTGAAAAAATATTCCGATAAATAGAGCTTTCGTAGTTAGGCTACGGTTAGCTTTGTAGCACCGAGTCAGTTTGAAACCGTACCTTCAAATTTTCCGAAGCAGCGCAACCGCTTCTGCCGCTATTCCGTCTCCGTTTCCGAGTGCGCCGAGATGCTCCGTTGTTGTGGCGGAAATGCTGATACAGTCCGGCGTTACCTTGCATATCTGCGCAAGCCGAACTGCCATTGCGTCGATATACGGAGCGATTTTCGGTTCCTGACAGATCACGACGGCGGATACATTTATAACCTCGTAACCGTTAGCCTCGGCAAGCCCAACACACCTTTCAAGCAGCTTAGTACTGTCTGCGCCTGCATATGTCGGATCGGAATCGGGAAATTGATGTCCGATATCCTTGTTGCCGCTTGCGGAAAGCACTGCGTCGCAAATTGCATGGCACAATGCGTCGGCGTCCGAGTGCCCCTTGAGTTTTTTGATAAACGGTATCGCAACACCGCCCAAGATCACGCTGTCGCCCTGCTCAAACGGATGAACGTCAAATCCGCTGCCTATCCGAAAATCGGGCATATCGTCGCGATATGTCAGCTTGATGTTTGAGCGCAGCCCGTCTACGAAATGCAGCTTATTGCCGACGTCGGCGAAAAGAGTACTTTCGTCCGTATAATCACCGTCGCGGCGGAGTGAGGATATCTCGTCGAATGCAGCGCGCAATGCTGCTATATCAAACACCTGCGGCGTCTGGACAGTAAAGTAATTGCTGCGATCCACAGGCTTATCTCCGCCCGTCTCATGACAATATATAGTGTCTGTAACAAACAGACGCGGTATAGCCGAGCCGTGCTTCTCCGCCTCATTGAAAAGGTTTTCCACAAAAACGCGCGGCACAAACGGGCGCGCACAATCGTGCACCGCCACCGTTCCCCGCGCATCTAACGGCAGTGCATGCAGTCCGCTGCGTACGGACAGAAAACGCGTAGCACCGCCTTCCGCAAATATCGTGCCGGGCACACGCCGTCCAACCACAACGACAATATCTGCAACAGATTTGAACAAATCAACGCTGCGACTGAGCACCGATTTTCCCAGCAACAACTCATCCAGCTTGTTGCTGCCGAATCTTTTGGACTCGCCCGCAGCCACAATGATTGCATATCTCATAGCTCGGCAATAATTTCGTACATTTTGTCGGCCTCGTCTTTTTTGACGGACTCCTTGAGCATTTTTACGCGAAATGTCAACGCACCTCCGGCAAAGTGAACTACAACGAGATCGCCCACCTTGAGTTGACAGCCCGGTTTTGCGGGACGTCCGTTTACGTCCACCTTGCCCTCGCTGCATGCCTCCTGTGCGACGGTTCTCCGTTTAAGTATTCGCGATACCTTCAAAAATTTGTCCAGTCTCATATTTCTTTTCTGTTCAAAAAGGCGCGGGAAAGCGTCACCTCATCTGCATATTGCAGTTCGCTTCCAATAGAAATACCCTGCGCAAGTCGGGTAACCTTGATTCCGTACTGTTTTACAAAACGCGCTATATAAGTGGCTGTTGCCTCTCCCTCGGCTGAAGTGTCCGTTGCAAGTATTACCTCCTGTACATTGCCTGTCAACCGTTTGAACAGCTCGGCAATACGGATGTCATCTCGCCCGATACCTTTCAATGGATTCAGTACGCCGCCCAATACATGGTATACTCCCTTGTATTCGCCCAACCGTTCCACCGCCAACACGTCCTTGGCTTCTTGAACGACGCATATCGTGCTGTTGTCGCGTGTTTGACAGATATGACAAGGATCTGCGTCAGTGTAGTTGCCGCATATCGAACATACACGCACCTTGCTTTTTGCCTCGATAATGGACTCTGCAAATGCACGCGCATCATCCTGCGACATAGAAAGCACCGTCAGTGCATATCGCTGTGCCGTTTTGGAGCCCACTCCCGGCAACCTTGTAAACTGCCTTATGAGCTTTTCAATAGGTTCAATGTAGCCCATAATTTTAAAACATTCCCTTCATGGCGCCGAATGGAGCCATTATTCTGTCCTCTTCCGTCTGCGCTTTTTGATAAGCGTCGTTGATTGCCGCAAGAATGAGGTCCTCCAGCATTTCCACGTCGTCAGGGTCGCATGCTTCAGGTTTTACCTTGACGGAAAGCACTGTCTTTTTGCCATTTACGGTTACTTCCACCAACCCGCCCGATACCGAGCCGACAATTTGCAATTCCTCCAGCTCTTGTTGAGCCTCTTGCAGTTTTTGCTGCATTTGCTGCGCCTGTTTCATCAAGCTTTGCATGTTGTTGCCGCCGAATCCGCCATGACCGCCGCCCGCTCCGTTGTATCCGTATTTGTTTCCCATAATATTCTCCTAAATCTTTATTTTGTTTCAGTCAAATCTGACATTTTTGCCCAAACCGTTCAGCTGCTTGTCGATTTCGCTGTCTGTAGGAGCGCCGTCCTTTTGTACGATAAGGCTGCCGTCTACGAATTTTGAAATTTCCTCTTCCAGAATACGCTTGTACTGCTTTTCTATCAACCAGTAAGAGCCCTCCGAACAGGTAATTACAAAGTTGCGCCGATCGTCAAAGCTGACCTTGACATCGCTCCAAACTCCGGATAGAAGAGGCTCCTGCCTCTTGTCTAACTCCAGCTTTACTCCGCGCCAAACCGATTTCGGGTCGCGCTTGTCCACCACATACAGAGTGCGATTTTCGCCCACTAAATTTTGCGGCAGCTGCTCCAAACGCGCAACGCGCATATTTAGTCCGTCATAGTCAACTTCTCCGCTGCTGCCTGCCACCTTCAGTGCGGTAGCCTCAAACAGCATCAAGGGAGAGAGCGCGTATTTGAGACCTGTTTCCACGTTAACAAACTGATCTATCGCATACAGCAGTTTTTTGACGGAAACCTGTTCGGCAAGCGATCGAAGCTGTTCAAAAACATCCTGCGGCAGCATCAAAATAGCGTTCGCGTCACTACAGACCTTTGCTGTAAGCAAGTCTCTTATGTACAGAGACAAATCCTTATTCAAACGCGCAACATCCTTTCCCTCGGATACCAGCTTGTCCGTTTCTGTCAGAATATCCGCAGTAGAATTGGTGAGCACCGCCTTTGCCAATGATACTATGCTGCTTTTGGATGATACGCCCAATACTGCCAAAACATCTTTGTACTCCAGCTTTCCGGCGGATACCGAATAACATCTGTCGGCAATGGATACAGCGTCTCGTACACTGCCCTCGCCCGCCTGTGCGATTGCGGCAACAGCGTCATTGGAATATTTTTTCCCTTCCAAATCATATATATGTGCAATATGTTCGGCAAGCAAATGAGTAGGAACCAACCTGAAATCAAAGCGCATACATCGGGACAAAATAGTGGCTGGGATCTTGTGAACCTCTGTAGTACACAAAATGAACAGCGCATGCTCGGGCGGTTCTTCCAGGGTTTTGAGCAGAGCGTTGAAGGCGCCCACCGAAAGCATGTGCACCTCGTCAATAATGTACACCTTGTAGCGACCGTTTACCGGCGGATACTGCACCTTCTCGCGAATGTCGCGGGCATAGTCTACACCATTGTTGCTGGCTGCGTCCATCTCAATGATATCCAAATTGGCATTGCCGACGGTTCTACAAACACTGCACTCACCGCAAGGATTGCCGTTGTGCTCCCGAGCGTGCGGGCAGTTGACAGCGCGGGCAAAAATTTTTGCCGTACTGGTCTTACCGGTACCGCGCGTTCCACAAAACAGATAAGCATGCGACACTTTGTTTTGCAATATCTGATTGCGAAGCGTGGTTATTATATGATCCTGTCCTATTACTTGGTCAAACGTTTGCGGACGGTATTTGCGATACAGCGCTACATAGCTCATTTGCAATGTGCTCCTTTGTCAATTTGTATGTTCTATAAGTTTTTTGCGCGCACGCTGCAGGGCGCCGTCCACAGCCTTGTGACTCTTGCCCAGCCTTGCCGCAATATCATCGTAGCTGTATCCTTCCGCAAACAGCGACAGCACCCGGCGCTCAATCGGAGAAAGATATTCTTCGGCGGCTTTCAATACATGATTATAGTACTCTTTTTTTATAAGCGATTCAAGCGGGCCGTCCTCACCATCGACAATGTGAGTAACCAGATCCAACTCAACATAGTTGCTTAGGGCTTTTTGCTTAACAGAGTTGTCACGCTTGATGGCAGTGAGTATCTGCCGAAATACGCATAGTTGGACAAAAGCCGGAAAAGATCCCTTTTCCTCATCATACCTGTTGATGGCATAAAATAATCCCAACATCCCTTCCTGCAAAAGATCGTCCTTGTCGCCGCCCACAAGGTAAAATTTGTTGGACAGTGAACGGATAAGTCCTTTGTAGTCGGAAACCAACTGTTCTATAGCCCGTTCGTCACCGTTTTTAGCGTCTATAAGTATTTGATCCAAAACTAACCTCTTTGCCTTACTACCTCATAGAGAGCAATCCCGCATGCTACGGACGCATTAAGCGAATTGACCTTACCCTTGAGCTTAAGCGAAACAACGCCGTCGCAGCATTTTTTGGTAAGAGACGAAATACCTTCTCCCTCGCCGCCCACAACTATCGCCACGGGACCCTTCATATCAACCGTAGTGATTTCCTGTCCGTCCATATCCAACGCGTATACCCACACGCCGGACTGCTGCAGCTGCTTGATGGTATTGTTGATATTTCCCACACGCGCGATGCGTACATGTGAAGCGGCTCCCGCCGATACACGCACAACCGTATCGTTGACGGCGACCTGACGATTTTTCCCTATGATTATTCCGTCTGCTCCGGCACATTCACATACTCGTATGATGCTGCCGAAATTGTGCGGGTCGTTGAGACCATCCAACACTACGATAAGAGACTGCTCGCTTGCGGAAATAATGTCCTCCGTCTGACAATATTCAAAATCCGTCACATCGGCGACGTAGCCCTGATGCTTCTGCGAGGGACTTATTTTATCCAGCACAGACTTGTCGACAAAGGAAATTTTGACCCCCTTCTGCCGCGCAAACGATATGACGCCATCCGCTTTGCCCCTTTCGCAAAAGAGCGTATTGACTGTGACATTATCCGATCTCAGCGCCTCCAAAACGCTGTTTTTGCCTTCTATTTTCATAGTTCTACGTCCAAAATTTGTTGAAGTCTTTCTTTCTGTCCGGTAAGATACAAATACCCCAACACCGCTTCAAAACCCGTAGCCTTGCGATAGTCGGCAGCCGATTGGTTTTTCGCACGATGATTCGGGCTGCTGTTGCGGCCGCGATGATATACATCCAATTCCGTTTCGGTAAAACAGTCCAGCAATTTTTCGGCAAGCGCCGCCTGTGCAGAAGCTTTGACTCGTCCCGACGCAAGCGCGTGCAGTACGTTAGGCTTTACATTCATAGAAACTGCAAGCTCTCGTCGAACGTATAGACTCTGCACGGCATCGCCCACATAAGCAAGCGTAAGCGCACTGAGCGCTAATGCGTCGCGCTCGTCCAGTGGTACAAATTGCATAAATATTACTCACCGTCCTCGGTGAATAGCTTTTTACCATAGACTACAGCGCCGGTGAGATAGTCGATCTCCTCATAGCCCTGTTTTTCGTAAAAAGCTTGAGCCGCCTTTTGTTGTCCCGAAATCAAGTAGAGCCCCTCTACAAACATTTCTTTCAGCTTGCTTTCCAACGAATACAGCAGTTGTGTGCCTAAACCCTGTCCTCGGTAATCAGGCAAGACGTTGAGATGCAAATGCGCAGTGTAGCCTTCTCTGACGTAACGCTCACACACCCTTGTTTCAGCGACAAATCTGTAGTAATCTCCGCCGGATATCTTGCGCACAAGAGGCAAATATTGCTCCTGCATACGTTCCTGGTACTCGTCCAAGTCCACTACGCACAGTACATAACCAACGGGTATGTCGGCGTCATCAACCGCGACAAAACAGTAGTCCGGTTGACAGTCCAAGTAATAGTCGCAATACATTGCGCACAATACCGCACGATTAGTCGGCGTATCCTCTTCGGCGTATTTAGATGTGGCTATGCAAATATCCTGTACATAACGAAAATCTCTTTTTTGATACGGTCTGATTGTCATGGCTGTCTCCTTACGGACATATCTGTCCATTATGAAATATATGGTATCACTTATACGCTTTATTGTCAAGTAGAGGTCGTAATGCACACCTTACAATTATCGTAAAAAAACAATTTTTATATTAGACAATATAAAACCCGACTTAGTCTAAGAACAACCAAGTCGGGATCTTTAAAATTTGATTGCTTACAAAATAAACGTCAATGCGAAAAATTATAACTGCAAAAAACAGCTTAGCCGCCGATTTTTTACACTGCGTCGGATCATTCCAAACCGTCGAGCAACTTGCGTATTTCTTCGATAAATTCATCGTCGGCACCTTGACTGCTGCGACGGATTTCCTCGATACGCTTGATCAGATCGCTGTCATTGGCACCTGCCACAGGGGCATGGGGAACTGTCTCTGCGGGTTCTTCGGGAGCCGATTCTTCTAAATGGGGTTGTTCCTCAACAGGCGCAGGGCTTTCGGTTTGCGCAGGCTGTTCCTCCTCAACCGTCGACTGCTCGGTTGGAACAGGTTGTTCCTCGGGCTGCGCTGTCGAAGGAGACGTTTCGCGCATCTCGGCAATACGCTCCAACAGTGAACGCGTTTCGTCAACTATGCTTGCCGTGGGTTCTTCGGCAGACTCCTCCTCGGGTTGTTTGACGAATTGTTCGGCAATTGACATATTTTCGGAGGATACATCCGCCGGAACAGGCTGTTCTTCCCGGGCAGGTTCTTCCGGAACAGAAGAGCGTAAGCGCTCTATTTCTTTCAAAAGCTCACCCGTGCGATCCAACCCAGTGTCCCCGGCGTCGGGCTCGACTTGGGGCGCAGGAGCAGCTTCCACCGCGGCTGCCGGTTTTTCCTTGGGTATACCGGGCAGCTTTAGCTCATAAACAACGCCGAGATCTATCACTTCGTCGATAAATGCACAGCTTGCGTCGTCTGCATTGTCAAGCGCGATGACCTTGATACCCCGAGCGCGCAGATAACTGTACAGATAAACCAAATCGGTGGGTTCGGCAATGATACAGACAGCGTCGATAGCAGGCGTACGCGCCACTGCGTCAACAACGTCCACGTAAATACGGGGGTCAAATTCCTTTCTGCCGCGACGCTTTACGCGCATTGTGCGCTCGATACGGTAACCGTGAAGAAGTGCGTCGGCATAAATATCCTTGTGCTTGCGCTCACCGGCGCCGTAGATTTTGCCGAAAAGAATGTTGCCCATTCCCGCCAGCTGTTCCATAACGTTTGAGTAGTTGTCGCTTTTGAGCCCAACGTTGTCTACGTCGATGAAAAACGCAATATTTCTGTCTCGAAGCATTGTTGTACCTCCAATCTGTTACCTTTTATTGTACAGTATTCGGGACATTTTGTCTATACTTTCTCTCAAAATAAAACAAATATTGTTGACAAAGACCGGCGTCCGCTCCGAATAAATTGCAGAAAAAAGTCGATATTTCATTGTCCTTGTGTCCCTGTTCAAAGTAAGCGTGATACACCTTCTTGATCCAGGTATCGACGGGGAAAACGTCGCCGCGATGCATCCCGAACAGCAAAATGCAGTCTGCCACCTTCGGACCCACGCCCATAAATGTCAGCAGCTCCTTGCGCGCGGACGGAGTATCCAAAGCATCCAACATTCCGAGATCGTAGTCAAGCAATTTTTGCGCGGTCGCAGCAAGATATTTGTCACGATAACCCGCTCCCAAACGGGCAAAAAACTCTACGGGGCAGGCAGCCAACGACTCCACGGTGGGAAATGCCTTTCCAAAAGGAGCGTCACTTCCCAACTCTCTGCATATGCGTTCTATGATAAGCTGTATTCGCTTTATGTTGTTGTTGGCGGAAATAATAAAGCTGAATATCATTTCCGTAAGATTTTGATTAAGTATGCGTATGCCCTTTCCGCACTGAGCGGCTTGCCGCATAATGGGTGACAGTGCGCTTATGCGCGCAACCTTGTCGCTGTAATCGGCGTCGAGGTCAAAAAAATGCCAGAAATATTCTTTGTCTACAGTATAAACAGATACGGTATCGTCGGATGTGGTCAGCTCGGCATATTTATCGAGAGAATATACGGCGTAGCGATCGTCGGCAAGCTTTTTGTAGCGAAATATCTGACCGCATTCCAAGGTGTCTGCAACATTAAAGTATTTGGAGCTGTAAGTAAACGCCAATGGGAGTATCATAATTTTTATCCTATGTGAATTTTCGCCGCAAGGGGCTAAATTTCTTTGAAAAAAACGAGATTGCAGTGAGTGCAATCTCGTTTTGAAAAGCTGTTTTACTCTGCAACGGGATAGACGGAAACTTGCCTTCTGGTCTTGGTCTGCTCAAATTTAACCACACCGTCAATCAGCGCAAACAAGGTGTCGTCCTTGCCGATACCTACGTTGTTGCCGGGGTGAAAATGTGTGCCGCGTTGTCTGACAAGAATGTTTCCCGCGTTGGCAAACTGACCGTCGGCACGCTTTGCGCCCAGACGTTTGCTTTCGCTGTCACGACCGTTTTTAGTGCTGCCCATACCTTTTTTGTGAGCAAACAACTGCAACTTTATGAACATCATTTCAAATTACCTCCAAATTGATAA
>CANRHP010000033.1 GCA_947630455.1 uncultured Clostridia bacterium | reverse complement strand
CTTGAAATATTGTATACCCTTCGCGATGCAGCTGCGCCTATGGGCGCGGAGACTCTTTCCGCCCGCGTGGGGCTTGACCCCAAAAAGTACCTTTCCGAGTACGAGCCGTATCTCATTCGTATTGGATTTGTTGATATCTCCGGCAGGGGCAGAAATTTGACAGAGAAGGGGAAAGAATATTTGGCTCGATAATAATTTAAGGAGAAACACACATGAAAAATAAGGGTAGTTTGGGAGGATAAAGGTACTTGTGGCGATACTTATTTACCTTATATTGACCACTATTGTTTTATTTGCGGATTAAGCGCGTTTCTTTGCGTAATTTTGTCAGATAAACAAAAAATTAAAATACTTAAGGAAGGAGAATGATATGACAATTGAAGAATTAATCAGAAATATATCGTTGCTAATGGAAAATTTGTCAATGGATGTAGAGGATTATAAATACATACACAATTCATTGGAAAACACACTACATAAGCTCAGATCTTTCAAGAATTGCTGCGGTGAAGACAACTATCATGTAGACAAAAAGGTGCGCAAATTGGTCGAAAATCGGTCTTCAAATTTGTCGATGCGTCCTACCATTGCGTGGGCGGATAAGTTATACAAAGCCGTATTGGCTATGACCAATAAAGATTCTCAAAAGCCAAAGAGGAGTATCGGTTATATTATCGGAACAATTAGCATAGCAATATTCTTTGTTGCCCTAGTTGGAGTAAGTATATGGAGTTTTGTCGTTTTGCCGAAAGATGAAAGAAACATGTATAGTCTTTTTACGATGTTGGTTGGGCTAATGGACTTTATTTGTGGTATTAGTTTTTTCATCTATGAGCTTACAAGCGATAAAAACAAGGCGTCGGCTGCTAATGGTGATAACGCACCAAGTGAAAGGACGTATTCTAAGGGTCAAAGAACAAGGGCCTACTGTTGTGCTGTCGTTGCATTTGTTTTGTCTGTGGTTGCATTGGTAATGATGTTGATTTTGGTCTTCTTTCAAATACAATATGAAACGGCGCACACAATGTGGGCGGTGTCTTGTATATTAAGCATTTTGTCTCTAATTTTTGTCGCGATTGGAGTATTGCTACAAAAACGCGGCACAGGGGTTCGAATATTTGTGTTGGTGGCAGTAGCCGTTTGTATTGGTTCAATTTTCCTTCAGCATTATTTCAAACCGGTTGAGGCAAGGAACGATATTGTTGAATATATTGTCAACGAAGATGGCTCGGCGTATCAGGCGATCATTATACCGCAGGATGTTGAAACCGACTATATTATAGCGGCGAATTACGACGGCAAACCTATTACAAGTATCGGACGAAAAGACCCCGAAAAACCGTTGTATATCAAATCGTTAGATATCGGCGCCAACATTACAACAATCGGCGACGAGTCCTTTGCACACAGCCGCGGATTGAGGCATATTACATTGCCGCAAAACGTTACCGAAATTGGCGCAAGAGCATTTTATGACTGCGTTGACCTTGTCGATGTTACGGTAAACTGTAATTTAAACAAAGTGGGCAACGAAGTATTTGACAAGTGCAACGCGCTTTCCACTGTTTGGTGGAATAGTAACGGTAATTCTGTCGGATTTGGAGATATATTCGTGTCGTGTGAAAGTATCCGAACCGTTATCTTGGGACATTCGATTAATTCAATCGCAACCAATATGTTCAATAATTGTAAATCTATCGAAGAAGTTGTACTGTATGAAAATATCAAATCGATAGGTACCGGAGCATTTGCAAATTGCGATAGTTTGCAATCGGTGTTTTATCGCGGAAATGCAGATCAATGGCAGAACATAACGGTGGGTAGAGATTGCCAATCGTTGATGTCTGCACAGATTTATTATTATAGTCAACAAGAGCCTCAATTAAGTGATGACGGACTTTCGTACAATGGTAATTATTGGCACTCAGACGATAGCGGGTTACCTGTTGTGTGGAAATATACTCCGCCTACTTACACGGTTAAATTTTATGCAGATGGAAAACTTTGTAAAGAAGTAACTTATATTAAAAATGATATACATATAGAAGAGCCTGCAGTGCCGGTAAAAAAAGGGTATACAGGCGTATGGGAAAAATATACACTAAATAACAGCAATATTACCGTGAACGCAGTTTATACAGCCAAAACATATACGCTTAATTTTGACTACAACGGAGCGGATGGCGAAAATAGCAAAAAATCTATTACAGTAACATACGATCAACTCGTAGTGGGGTTACCGACACCAACGAAAACAGGTTATGCGTTTGATGGGTGGTATATTGGTGGACAAAAAATAACTTCTTCAACCAAGTGGCAAAACGATGACGCAGAATCTTATACGCTTATCGCACATTATAAGGCAATATACGTTGTAAGATTCTATGTTGGGGGTAAACATTATAAGGATGTTGAATATTCGGAAGGACAAAGTACAATAGAAGAGCCTGCAGTACCTGTAAAAAAAGGCTATACAGGCGCATGGGAAAAATATACACTAAATAACAGCAATATTACCGTGAACGCAGTTTATACAGCTAAAAACTACAAGTTGGTTTTTGACTACAATGGTGCCACAGACGGTGTCGGATTGGATTCGAAAATAGTAACGTATGATGAAATAGTGGGAGATTTGCCGCAACCTACGGCGGGCCTTTCCAATATATTTGTTGGGTGGTATATCGGCGATGTCTGTATAAATTCTTCAACTGTTTGGACATACGATGGGCAAGATGTTTATACCGTACAGGCACATTATGAATGTTTGGATTTCTATGGCGGCTCAGGAACGGAACAAAATCCGTTTTTAATTGAATCGGTTGATGATTTCTTGAATATCAAGCTTTATCCGACAGTTTACTACGAGTTAATTGCGGATATAGACATGACGGATATCGATTATACAGTAATCAGCTCTTTTTCCGGAAAACTTGACGGCAAAGGTCATTGTATTAACAACCTTTCCTTATATTCAAATGCTGTCGAAACTAACAAAATCGGCATATTCGGGATCAATAACGGTACGGTACGTAATTTGAATTTGCGAAACTGTTCGTTTACACTATCTCCGATGCATCACAACAATACTGTAACAAATTATTGTGGGACCATTGCGGGCGTTAACAACGGAACGATTGAAAATTGTCATATTCTTGAATCCAAGGTCATTTCGAATTCCAGCGATGTCGCCGATAAATTTATGGCACAATTCAACGAAGATCCGCGTGAAATTGAACGAGGATCGGCAAATTGGACAAAATGGATAACACAAAGTTTCGCTACACCCATATCAAAATGGCCTGCTGTTCCCATGGGCGTTTTTGCAGGCGGCATTGTCGGATTAAATTCGGGCAATGTGATCAAGTGTTCGTTTGGCGGCGAAGTTGAAGCAAACATGTATAATATGCATTGTTATTGCAATGACAACAAGGCAGGGATTAGCGGTAAGGGTCAGCATAATTGTTTTGCAGGCGGGTTGGCAGGACAAAATGAAGGAACAATATCGCAATCGGAAGCAAATGCGCAAGTGCGTGCTTGGATTGAATTAAACAATAACGGAAATGGTAATGGTTGGGTTGGTGATATGTATGTTTGGGGAGTTTGTTATGCTTGCGGATTAGTGGGTAGCAATGTCAATGGAACGGTAGACGGTAGGTCTAATTGTACACAACGAGTGGATTACAGAATATTTGCTCCGCAATATGTTTTCGGTCCACAATACAATAATTCCACAAAAGGGCATGCCGACAACCTTACTATTGGTACATCGGATACTTATAAATAATTTAAAATATATTAAGGAGTAACTTATGACAATTGATACACAAGCAATCAAAAACTTATTACAACGCGAGGCCGTGGAAAGTGACAGCGACGAGCAGTTGCTTTGTAGTGCTGACGGCAAGTTGAATGCAATTTTGCAAGAAGCAACTGCGGATGACGCTGCAACGGTGGAGCTTATCCGCACGTATGCTGAGACCAACGAAATAAACAAGCGCAAATTGCTCTCTTTTTGCGTCAATTTCCGGGATCCAACCGCACGCGGGCAACAGGCGACTTCCGACGGGGCGCAGATTCAATTACATGCTTGGCTGGAAGAGAGCGAATTGCACCAATTGCAACAATTTGTCAAGAGGCATCAATATGATGTTTCCTTCCCGGTTACTGTTTACGAAATGATGGATCGCCACGAAATGACGCCTCCGCAAGTATACGGCAACGCCATGATGAGTAGGCAGGACTTTGCTCGTGCGACCGATCCTCGTGGTAAAAATGTAACTCGCAGAATAGTTTGGCAAATCATCATCGGTTTGCATTGCACGCCTGAAGAGGCAGAAGACGTGTTGTTTTCTGCTGGTTATACAATGCGCAAAAATCGTTTTGATTTGATTATGGAATACTTTGTTCGGCACAATAACTTTGACATAGTTTCCATAAACGATGTTTTAGAAAAATATAAAGACAAGCCGTATCAAATATACAGACCGGTCAGAGATGACGATGTTGGGCCCTTACCAAGCAAAAAATTGAAAAACAGACCCATAGAACATAAGGATTGAACACAGCGAAAGGATTGAGGCGAAGCGATTTGACTTCGCCTTTTTTATGTAACGAAAATATTGACAAAGTAAGCAGTTCGCTTGTGTTACAATACAGACAAAATCAAACAGTAAAAGGAGCGCATTATGGAAAAAAACACCTCCACAATTGATGAGCATGAGGATCTACTCGACGTATTGTTGGACAAAGACAACTGCGACCCAATTACGCTGATGGATGACAACGGCAAGACTATGGAATTTGAGCAAGTTTGCGTTATTCCCTATGATGTTAAGGAAAAAGATCGTAAGTTGTACGTTGTACTGAAGCCAATCGATCACATTGACGGCGTTGCCGATGACGAGGCAATAGTATTTCGCGCAGAATGCGATGCCCAAGGCAACACGGTGTTGGCACTTGAAGATGACGAGTCTGTTGCCATAGATGTGTTCAACATATATTACGATCTGTTAGAGGCAGAACAAAAATCCAAACGACATCGCAAAGGAGGGAAAAATGACTAACAAAAAGAGCGAGCAATATTCGCCGCAATATGCACTCAGTCGCAACACAGTCAACATCTTCGGTCCAATCGACGACGACATGGCGCAGTCGGTAATTTCGCAATTGCAATACCTCGACGACAACGACGCGGAGGAAATAACATTGCAAATATGCAGCCCCGGCGGCAGTGTGAGCGCAGGTCTTGCGATATACGACACTATGAACTACATAAAAGCCAGGGTTGTCACTGTCGGTATTGGTATGTGTGCCTCAATGGGAGCATTCTTGTTGTCGGCGGGTAGTCGTGGTTTTCGCAGAGCCACGCAAAATTGCGAAATACTCATTCACCAACCATTGGGTGGCGCGCAGGGGCAAGCAAGCGATATAATTATTGCAGCCGATCACATCAAACGCACCCGAGAGCGCATAAACCGTATTCTCGCGGACAATGCGGGAAAAACAATAAAAATTATTGAAAACGACACCGACAGGGACAAAATCATGACCGCACAGGAGGCATTGGCGTATGGTCTCATCGACGAGGTTATACGTTCGGACAACAAGGCAAGGGGTGATACGCATGTTGAAAATTAACGAAGAAAAATTTCTGCTGGACTACTTTACTTACGCAGCAGTAGTGGGCAAGTTCTGCGACAAGGCGGAATTGTTTGATTTGATGGTGCAAATACATCATATTCCGCAAGTGCGTAAGGCGGAATTGTATACGCTCGTCACTTCGTCCGAGGTTTGCGACATAGCCACTCTCGGCGAATACAAGTTGCAGTGCAGATTGCGCAAATACGCGCAATTGCGCGGAATTGATTTGGCTAAGGATGGCGCAACGGAAGATATCCTTAAAATCAAGGGCCGGGCGCTTTACATCGTCAACGAGTGCGACCTTGGCAACATTGCAAACGACACCAAAGCGAGCGTATACGACAAAATTGTGCAAAAGGCAAATGCGGGCAAAGTTACCGCACTCAGATTGTACGGAGTGTTACAGTGTCGTGGCTTGTTTCTTGCCCAAAATTCCCATAATGGGGTCAAAAATTTAACGCGAGCCGCACGTTGGAACAGCGAGGAAGCTTTGTTGGCTTTACTGTACTTTGATGCAACAAATGCGGACAAGTACGGCAGTATGTTGTATACGCTTACTTCGGACACGCCCTATGGAGAGACCGCCTTAAACATATTGCACGAAATCGGCATCGGCCAACCCCAAAAAAGTGCGGAATGTGTCTTGCTGACCAAAGTTTTTGGTCGCGGACATATCAGTCCCAATGTTTACATTGCAAATTACGCCAATCTGCTTTACAGCCCGATTGTTTCTTTTGCCGACAAAAAAAGGTTTTTGCTTTCGGACAATGCAGACGCTTTGGCGAGTTGTGCCAATTTGCCGCTTAACTTTTCCAAAAACAAGCTTGCGTATTTCCCGTCGGCAATTGCACATCTTCCGTTGTCTCGCGTTGATGAGCAAAACGTAATATTGCAAAATGCCGTCAATGGCGACATCTGTCATCTTCGTACTTTTAAGCCACTATGTCTTTGCTCCGATTCCGTCTACATGCGGAACTATTATGCCAAGGCGATAGAGGGGCTGTACAAAGATGCAAATGTTGTTACGTTGCAGGTTGCGGACATGGAGGCGCACGATTTGGAACCCACCGCCCACAATGTGTTTGTGCGTAGTTGCGCAGACGACAAGGCAAATGTGTTCTTGTTGTTCTTCGTCGGAGAAATCGGCGAAAGCCAATTCAAAGAGGCGTGCGATTTTTTACAAAGTGCCAAGCGCGCGCGTATGCGTTTGATGCAGCCCGACATACAAATAGATTTGAGCGACGTGTTGCCTGTTTGTCTGTGTGACAAAGCCAATGCGCAAGCCGTGTCACAGTATTGTAATCAAGTGCAGATCATGTTGCCGGACAAAAGGGAACGAACCATTCTTATCAACGAGCTAATAGTCGAAAAAAAGCAACAGTACGGATTAAACGGGTTGGTTTTAGGGCAGGAAATTGTTGATAAACTCAACAGTGTGTCCGTTGATGAGGCGGAGTATGCGCTGGATTTGGCAATAGCCGCCAATCGTCACGGAGAAAAAACATTAACGCTTACTTCGGAAAATTCCGGCAAATACATGAAAAAACGCGACATTTCGCGCGGATTCGGTTATGGAGGATGTGGTGATGATTATTGATGAAAAAATTTTTGACGGATACGACAATGCCAAGCTGAATCGCTATGACGATCAGACTTGCAATTTTCCCACGACTTGTGCGTTTGACGAAGTGCCGAGATTTTCCGTAAGCGGCGTCCTCAAAGCCAATCGTTACGTAAATGGCAAGCTCATGCAGACATTTTCCCAACAGGAAAATCATGTCGGCATCATTGCCGCTACGCGTCAAGGCAAAACCACATCGGGTATAATTCCCATGGTAATTGCCAACGCGCGTAAAAAGAACAAATGTAACATGGTGCTTTCCGATCCCAAAGGAGAGGTGTACTATCGGACGGCATCCACATTACGCGAAGAGGGTTACAGGGTAATTTTGATAAATCTTCGCGATTACAGGCATAGCGAGTGTTGGAATCCGTTGACCCCTATATATCGCAAATTTCACAAAGCAAAGTCGTTAGCTGACGAGGTGGAAATAGTTTCGGAGAAAAACGTCAAGCAGTATAGGTTTATGGGGAAAAATTATACTCAAAAAGATTTGTTGGATCAAGTAATCGCCCGCGAAACAGCATCGGCGCTGGATGACGTATATCATGACATCGACCTTTTGGGTACGATGATGATTACCATTGAGGACAAAAACGATCCGATTTGGGAGATGGGCTCACGTAATATTTTTAAGGCGTTTTTACATGCCATGTTAGAGGATTCTATTTCGGAGGACAATCCGATAACGGAAGAAACTTTTTCGCTAAACACAATTTTTACGATATTCAGCAGCTTCATCGGCGACAACAATCCTTATGACGGAGGTTATTTCTCGTATCGACCGCACACCAGCAAGGCATACGAATTGGCAAAATCGCAGTTGCTTATTTCAGCGGAGCGCACCCGCGACAGTTATATGACGACATTTTCGCAAAAAATCAGCGAGTTGATGGATGTTGCCATTCGCCGCATTACCTCTTGCAATTCTTTTGAGGTTTCCGAATTGGGGCAGGGTCCCACAGCATTGTTTTTATGTTATCGAGACGAGTTGCAGGCGCATTATCAACTGATTTCGTTGTTTGTACAGGATGCGTACAAGACGCTTATCGACATGGCGGACCAAAATGACGTTCAGCGACTTGACACCCCATTCTACTTCATTTTGGATGAGTTCGGCAATTTTCCTCGACTCCAGAATTTTCAGTCCGTTATATCCGCATGCGCGGGGCGTAACATCTGGTTCGTTCTTGTGTTGCAGTCTTATGCCCAATTAAACGCGGTGTACGGTCCCGACACAACCAAGATAATTTTAGACAATCTCAATGTGCAGATATTTTTCGGCAGTAACAATTGGAACACCATCACGGAGTTTTCCGACAGTTGTGGCAAGTATACCATTCTCTCTCCGGAAAGCGCCTTAAATGGTGACAGCGAGGAAATGAATCACTTCAGACTGGATACAGTGCCGTTGGTTACCAGAAGTATGTTGTGCAGATTAAAACCGGGAGAGTGTATTGTCAAAGAAGCAAATGACGATGTGATGTTCTCCCGAATGGAACGCTATTTTTTGTGTGAAGAATACCGCAATTTGCCCATTGCGCGAGAAAAGGAATATGTGTGTTCGGTAGACCCATTGGACCCCAAATATATTTATATTCCCAAGGAAAGAACAAATCCTCGCAAGAACAGAGTTGTATTTAATTTTTAGGAGATTACAATGAACAACCTTGAACTTAACGAATATTTACGTTGTAACAAAAAATTTTGCATGATAGACTTTCAGGAGCATTTTTCTCTCACGTACAGTCAAGTTTGCAAGGTGCTGGACGAAATGCAAAACAACAAGGTAATTGACTTTTGCGGGGGACTGAATTTCGTGGTAAAAAATCTTTCCAACCTGCAAGATCAATCGGATCGGTCCAAAACCGCAAGCGACGACCAAGTCGAGCAGGAAAACTCTATGGAGGAAATTGAAATCCGCCGTCGTGAACTTATGGAAAGACTCGCCCGAATGAGCGAGGAGGACGATGATGATGACGATGATGATGACGACTTGTACGATGAGGAAGATAAGGAAGATGAGGAAGAATGTACGCCTGAAGAAGATTGTGAACGTCTGAAAAAATACTCTTCCCAAGCCAATGATTGCAAATTGATAAACGATATAAATTATGCCGAAGAAAAACTTAATGCGCAAAAGATAGTGAATAGACTTAGTGGCGCAGGATACAAGCTTACACTCAAGTCCATTCAGTACGGAACAGCATCTACCGGCTATGTTTTCAATTATCCTTCACAAAAGAAAGACATAACCGATTTAGGCAAAAGCGTTGAATATATTAAATATATTCTCCATGTCGACAAAGTGACGATTGTTGCACCGTGGGGAGATGCCACCGTTTATGTTTTGGTAAAGCACGATGTTGTGTTTGACCCGCTTTGCAAAAAAGTTCTCCAATATTGGATTATGCGCAATGGCGGTCGCGCCTCCATTGCGTCGTTGCAACGCGGTTTGGGCATAGGGTTCAACCGCGCGGGCAAAATAATGGATCATCTTCTGGAATTCGGGTGTGTAGAGCAACTGTCTCCAAGCGACGATGTTTCTCAACCATTAAAAGTCAAGGTAACATTGGAGGAAGTAAATATTCTTTTCCCCAAATCGCTTGGTTGGGATTAAATGTGTTAATAGCTTGTTTGCAAAAAAACAATAAGGAGGCGAGGGCATGTATACAATTTATTCGTGTAGGTGCGGGTATTATTACAAAAGTGCCTAGGATGACATTTATCCGCATTGCGGCGGAAAATTAGAAGCAGAATGTGTCAGTAGATCATTTTATGATGCCGCAGAGCCCTAAAAAAAACAGATTTGAGAGAAGGTGCAAATCGCACCTTTCTTTCGTTATCTGGCTTGTGTATATTGTATTAATTTACTAACACAGAATGGTTTTTTTTATTTATTGGTGCAGTAGATAGATAAGAGTGTTTTTGTCCAAAATACAATCCATTGCCGTATTCCTATAAATTTGCAACAATTTACCAAATTTACATCTATTGTTTGTTAACCAAAACGACAATTGATGCAGAGCATTTTCTTTTTACGACCGTATGTAGTATAATATATACGAAAATGCGAGGTGTGTTTTATGGCAAATGAGGTAGTGGTAAACGGAATCGGAGTGCGTTACTAACTCATTAATCAAGAAGATTACATTTGTCTTACAGATATTGCAAAAGCAAAAATCCCGAACATTCGGGAATTGTCATAATGGAAAGTTTAAACGCTACCTCATCGAGCAAGGTGTGGCGCAATCGGAGCGGCTTGTACAACCGAACAATCTGGCAAAAACACAATGCGAGTGCTTGCTCAAAGCAATTCTCGGTTACTCACATCCTTCCGAGATGAAGAAGATAATTAACACAGAAAAGGGATTGTCTCAAGTGCATTTTGTTCACGCGCTCCAGTCCCTTTTAATGTTATGTATATAGTAATGTGGATTAACAAAAAATGCCCAGAATCCGAAAGTAATCTGGGCATTAAGTATTATTGTAGTTATTCAATCGCAGTTTTGTCGGTAACAAACACTTTATCGCAAATCTATACGGCGTAACGTACACTGTTAAGCTTCTTCCCTTGTGTAGCGGCAATAGGCACACGGTATTTGGAACGTATGAGATCTGCGGAAAGCTCCCATATCTCATCATAATAACCGTAGCTGTCTATTACAAAGCAAAATTCCTTTTCTTCACAATAGCCTATAACTCTGAAATATTCTCTTATTATTAAATTCTGCTTTAAACAGCTTATTGTTTGCTGAAAACCCCACGATTGTCGTGGGGTTCCGTGGGGGTTTACCCTTGAACAAAGAAACCTCTTGTGGTAAAATTAGAAAGAACCTAATAAGATGACGGTAGTTCATATAAGTCTTCTTGTGTGTAATTGTTTGTTCCAACTACCATTATACCAGAGATTTATATGAACTTCTTTTTTTTCGGGTGTTGCACTTGAAAATATAATTCACCTGAACAACGATTGTAATTACGAAGAAAATTTTTCTGTAGTACAGCGTGGGAATGTTCCGATTATAATGACTGCTTATGTGATTGCCAATATGATTGCGATTGTGATTGTGCCGTAGATTGTAATTGTGATGATGATCCTGCCTGGTAAAATTGGTTAAAATTAGATGTGGAAGTTGGTTAATAGTAGTGTGTAAAATGAAATTTAATGCAAAAAAGGGCTTGAAACTACCGCAAAATATGCGAAAAACGGGCAATTTGGACGATATTTTGCGCAATAAACGTTGTTTTCTCATTCGGGGACTACTCCTAAGGAGGCTTTGTGGGTTCGATTCCCGCCGGGTCTACCACACCGGAATAATACGAACCAAGAAATTTCTCGGTTCGTATTATTTGTTTGTGGAGAATATTTCGGCGTTT
>CANRHP010000032.1 GCA_947630455.1 uncultured Clostridia bacterium | reverse complement strand
AATTATGCGTTTCGCTATGTTCGCATATTCCGCACGTGTGGTTTTGGTCATTTTGACTAGAATAAGTGTGACTTATTTGAGGACATGTTGTGTGAAAAAACGTTTTATTGCCGAAGCAAAAAGCGTGTCGTAATTTGATTTATTTTCGCTTTTCCGCGGAAGTGGTGTAATTTACTTTACGCTCAACAAATATTCTTTCAGGCGCGGCAGATCCTCGCGTACCGTTTGATAAATTATCGAAAGATCCACCCTGCCATAGTCATGTACAATTCGGTTGCGTAGTCCGTTGATTGCTTGCCAATCTACACGGTTGTTTTTTTGTTTAAAATCGGCAGTCAGTTTTGATGCACTTTCGGAGATCTGTACCAAACGGAACATCACCGAGTCTATCAGTACATCATCAGCGGCAAATTGATCAGGTGACAATTTTTGCGTGTGTCCTATCACAAAAGACGCATTGTCAATAATTTTAGATAAATAGTAACGGTCATCTTTTGCGTTATCCATATATTTTCACTCCATCTTTCAATATTTCATTCAACAGTGCTTCGTTGTTTACAATTTGCTTTTGATCCAAAACGTCCACTTTTTTGTTGAGTGCTATGCGCAGTGCCTCTATCAAGCCGTAAAAGGCAAGCCCCGAAACCTTCGTGCTCACAAGCAGATCTACGTCGCTGCTGTTTGTTGCCTTACCTTTTGCATATGAGCCAAATAGATAGCAGTATTCCACATCGTAATTTTTCAAAACCTCTGCGCAGCTGTTTTTTATCGTCTCAAAGGAGAGTACGCCGTGTTCTTCATCTATCTTGCCCAAATCGTTCAGCTTGGACATTATATATTGTTTTTTTATGGGCGGTATGCATTCTTCGTTGCTTTCGTAACGCTTGTATGTTCTCGTTGGGATCCCCAAATAAGCTGCGCACGATTCCTGCGTCAACCCATGCATTTTTCTTATACTTTTTATCGTCATTTTGCGCCTCGGCAGTTATATATTTTTTTGCTCACATCAGCTTTGCGATCTGTTTGTTTTCCACATCAACTTAATCTGATTTTGTAGTCACGTTATTTACAACTGTATTTTACCTCTTTTCGCAACAAAATACAACATTTTTAAGTGCCATTTTAACACTTTTTTATTTTAAGTGCCATTTTGGCGCTTTGAAGCTGCGCGCATTATATCTCGCCTCAAAAAAACGCTCTTTTGTTTGAGCAAAAGAGCGTAGTAAAGCAAGCGATTGTTTCGGTTTCAGCCTTGCATTTCCGCCGCAATAGCGTTGACAAGTCCGCTTGTTTCCATTTTGTAGGCTTGTTCGATACAGTGAAAAATCGCCTCGCCGCCGCTGCTGCCGTGTCCTTTAATAACCGTTTTGGCTGCACCCAACAGCACCGCTCCGCCGTATTTGTTGTAGTCCATCAAATCCTTAACTGCGTAGAGCTTCTTTTTGATAAGCAATGCGCCCATTTTCGAAGTGAAGCTGCTCATCAACGCATGTTTAAGCATATGCATCAGCTCCGCGCATGCGCCCTCGGTGGATTTCAACAGCACATTGCCGGCAAATCCGTCGCATACTACAAGATCAATGCCTCCGCTCAACAAATCGCGGCTTTCCATATTGCCTACAAAGTTGACAGACGGGGTTTCCTTAAGCAATTGATAAGTGGCTTTACGCAGTTCGTCACCCTTTTCTTCCTCTACGCCTACATTGAGCAATGCCACACGAGGATTTTCTACGCCAAACGCTTTGGATATATACAAGCTGCCCATCACAGCAAACTGCTGCAGCCACAATGGAACGCAGTCTACGTTGGCGCCGCTGTCACAAATTGCCACGATCTTTCCGGGAATTACCGTTGGTAGTATGGGGCAAAATGCCGGTCTTTTTACTCCCTTTATGCGTCCCAGCCGCATTACCGTGCCCGCAAGCAGCGCGCCTGTTGAACCGACTGTCACAATTGCGCGCGCCATTTCATCGGTGCGCAGCAGTTCAAACGAATTGTACATGCTGCTGTCTTTTTTGGTGCGTATAGCTTCGGTGGGTTTATCGTCGCAGGATATCACTTCAGTGGCATTCAGCACGGTAAGCCGAGTTTTATCGTAGGCTTCCGTTGCAAGCAGCGGAGCTATTTGCGTTTCGTCGCCAACCAGTACAAGCTCAATATCCTTGATAGCATTGAGAGCAGTCAATGCGCCTTTTACGTTTGCTGACGGGCTGTTGTCGCCGCCCATTGCGTCTACTACTATTTTTATCATGCTGCGTCCTCGTAGGTGATTTATAAATTATATTTTACCATTTTTGAGACTTCACGTCAACAACGATGTAAAACTATATACAAAGAATTTGCTTTTGCAAATATCTGTTGACATTTTGCAGCCAATTTGTTAATATATTATTTGACAAAAAGTGGTCTTTTTTTTACCACTCACTATGCAATTTTTCACAATCGAGGACGCTATGGTACAGATAAAAGAAGTAACAACGCGCAAGGAACGCAAACAATTTGTAGAGTTTCCTCTCCACCTCTACAAGGACAACAAGTACTTTGTTCCGCCTCTTTACGGTGACGAAATGAATGTGTTTAAGCCCGACTATGTCTATCACGAGCAAGCGGAAGATGTGTATTACCTTGCCTATCGTGACGGAAAGGTGGTGGGGCGTATTTCCGGCATATTGCAGAAGGTAGCCAATGCCAAATGGCATCAAAAACAGGTTCGGTTTACCCGTTTTGACGCGATAGACGATCAGGAGGTTGCTACGGCTCTGCTTAACGCCGTGGAGGACTGGGCTCGACAAAAGGGAATGGAAGAGGTAGTCGGTCCTCTTGGTTTCAGCGATATGGAACGCGAAGGACTTTTGATCGAGGGCTTTGATCAACTATGTACGTTTGAGGAGCAGTACAATTATCCCTATTATCAAAAGCTTATTGAAAATTGCGGTTATGATAAGGACGTAGATTGGTTGGAACATCAGCTGCGTGCACCAAAAGATGGGTTCGATCCGCGCTATCGTAACATAAGCGATATGATGCTCAAAAAGCTCGACCTTCACTTCGCCGAGGCGCGCAGCACACGGCAATTTGTCAACAAGTATGCCGACGCTATCTTTAAGATCTGGGATGAAACATACGATAAGATCTACGGCACGGTACCTGTTACTCCGGCTCTCAAAAAAGCGCTTGTTGCGCAGTTTAAACTGATAATAAACAAGAGATATATACGCGCGTTGTTTGACGCAAAGGGAAATATAGTTGCTTTCGGCGTGCTGTTTCCCAATATATCCGACGCCGTCCGTCCCAGTGGCGGAAGGCTTACGCTCCCGTGTATCTTTCGCATATTGCGCTGCGTCAAGCATCCCAAAGTGTTGGATTTGGGCGTGATAGGCGTTGCCGATGAGTATAAAAATCATGCGCTGTCCACAGCTATGCTTGTATCGCTTGGAGACGCTTTGCAGGATGACATCGAACATGCCGAGACCAACCTCAATTTGGAACACAATATTCCCATTCAAAATGCTTGGAAGTATTTTGACGCAATCCAAAACAAGCGTCGTCGTTGCTTCATAAAGCGTATTGTTCCGGAACAGCAGGTATCGGAACAAAAATAAAAAAAGCCGATTTTTCTGTTTTTGTCAAAATCCCGAGCTTTGTTCTCGGGATTTTTAATGTCAATTTCTTCGTAGTTCGCTTATTATATGGTACGTTTTGGGATAAGAGCGAAAAGCAGCATTGAACACAGCATATAGCCGTAGAAATGTAAACCTTCAAAAATAAAGGGGCGAGAAATCTCTCATCCCGATTGTTATATATTCGATAAATTACAATTCGGCAATATCTGACCTTGCTTAGGTATCAGCCTCCTATGCCTCGCAAAAGCAAGCTCACCGCAAAACCGACAGTTGCACCCACCGCGGCAAATACCATTCTCCAAAAAAAATTGTTTACCAATTCCCTGCGTCGCTGCAGCAGCTCTCGCTTGAACGCCTTACCCTTTTGCATAAGGGAAATAACGTTGACTGTTTCTCCTTTGCGCTCGGATTTTGTACATTCAAAGTAACCGTCGTATTGCAGTTGATTTAGTATAGTATCTATTTTTGCGTCGTTAAGTTTAAATTTTTCCGGTACAGACTGTAAAATATAGTCATTGCTAATTATACAGCTGTCATTGTTGCGTTTGCAGGCATTGTAGACGCAATGCATCACGGAAATTTCCTTTTTGTCCAACATAGTGTCTCCTACAAAGCTTTCCCTATTAGTATTGCCAACAAAGCGCCGCAAAATGCCGCCAAAAATACGCAAACTGTCAACAATACTGCCTGTTTTGCGGAGATGTTGGCGCGCTGTATGACATTGCCGGCGTTTTCGCCATAGCTGGATGCTTTGACGGTCGTGGCAAGACAAATCTCGTCCTTGTCCTGATATTTTACATCTACGTATTCGTTTTCTTTAAGAAAGTTTATCGTGGCAAGCATCCCCTGCTCATCGAGATGAAGCTTTGGAGGCAGCTCGGCAAGAAGCTGCTTTTTATTTAGTACCTTGTAGTTTTCCTTTGCCTTGTCCATCAGAAGTCGAAGCACCGTATCCGTTTTTTTGTCTAACATCATGCCTCCCACAGAAATTTTTGCAGATTTACCGTATCGCCGCTTTCGAATTCCACTCCCTCATTCATAAGCAGATAGCGTTGAGCGTCCAATCCTCCAAATGCAAAAGCTCCGCTGAGCTTGCCTTCGCGATTGACCACACGGTGACATGGTATCACATAAGGCTCGGGATTGACATGCAGAGCCCATCCAACCTGACGTGCGGATCGCGGTGAGCCCACAAGACGGGCAATTTGCCCATAAGTAGCCACTTTGCCGCATGGTATTTGACGAACGATTTCGTATACTCTTTCGAAAAATCCTTTATTCATAATTTTCTCTCAGTAGATGATACTATTTTTCACGGTTGTTGTCAATGGTGCAAACGCTTGAAAGATTGGAAAAAATATGCTAAGATATTCTTATACTGTCTTGCTGGCGTCCTGGCTCTTGTCGCTTTGGATCGCCGAGGAATTTTCGGGAGCGGATAATGCGCAATTTTATAACAATCGAGGGCTGCGAAGGCGTCGGAAAAACGTATCAGACAAGCTTGTTGAAGCAATATTGCCGTGAAAACGGTTTCGATGTGATATTTACGCGTGAACCCGGCGGCAGCGATATAGCCGAACAGATACGTAAAATAATTCTCGACGCCAACAACAAGGATATGGACGATCTCTGTGAAGCCTTTTTGTACGCTGCAAGCAGGATACAACATCTAAAGGATATTGTAAAGCCGGCATTAGAACAAGGCAAGGTTGTCATTTGCGACAGGTACGTTGATTCTTCTTATGTGTATCAGGGGTTGGGCCGCGGTTTGGGGCTGAACAAGATAGTAAAGCTCAACGAAATTGCAGTAGGCGAGTATATGCCTGAGTTTACCGTGTTTCTCGACTTATCCCCCGAATACGCTTTCAAACGCAAAGGCGGGGCAGATCAAAGCGATCGTATGGAAGCGGTTGGCTACGACTTCCATCTCAAAGTGTACGAGGGGTACAAACAATTGATTGCCGCCGATCCCGAAAGATTTGAGGTTATTGATGCGTCAGGCACCAAGGAACAAACCCAAGCCAAATTGCGTGAGGTGCTTATTCGCAGAGGCGTACTTAAATGATTGCATTTGACGACAACGTCGGCTCATATCTGAAAGAAGCATTTGCGCGCGGGATTGCCGCCCATGCCTATATCGTCGTTGGTGAAAAACAGTATGTCGGGAGTTTGCTGCGAGAGTGCGCTATTGTAACAATGTGCCACTCGCATATCGGCGACGATTGTGAAGCCTGCAAAAAGGTGATTGCAGGTGAGCATTTGGATGTAATCAATCTGCCCATAGACGCGGTAAAAAATAAAATGAGCGTCGCGGATGTGTCGTATTTGGTGGAAGAAAGCTATCGCCGCCCGATTGACAACAGTGCGCAACGCGTATTTTGCGTAGACGCTACAAATTCAGTCAGCGGCGTCGGTTGCGAGTTGTGGCAAAACAAGCTGCTCAAAACGCTTGAGGAACCCATCAATGGGGTGTATATATTTATCGGAGTTACCGATGCCGAGGCGTTGCTTCCTACCGTTCGCAGTCGTTGTCAGGTGTTAAAGCAAACCAAGCTTACAGCGAATGAGGTAAAACAGGCGCTGCTGAGAAACAGCTTTGATATGGTGTCGTGTGAGATGGCTGCCGCGATGTCCGGCGGAAGCATACAGAGGGGTGAGCAAATTCTTGCCAACCGTTCTGTGTTCGAAGCCTACCGATTGGCTACGGAAATTGCGACGGAAATGACTTCTACAAAGGTTGCGTTGAAATATGCTTCGGCAATTCTCGCCGGCAGAGAAACCATCTACGACTGTCTTGGATTTCTAACTGTGCTGTTGCGCGAATCGTTAGTACTGCGTTTGGCACCGGAGTTGTGTATGCTGCCCCATCTGCAACATACTATTGACAAAATTTGCGACAACTACACCTTACAGGCGGCAGAGACTTGTATAGAAAAAATCAATTTGGCAAAAAAACAGTTGGACGACGGCGCTAACGTAACGGCGGTAATTGATCGGCTGCTCAATACAATTTTGGAGACAAGATATTTATGTCGGAAATCGTAGGAATTAAATTTAAGGATATGGGCAAAACCTATTACTTTGCCCCAAATGGATTAGTATTCGAAAGAGGCGAGGGCGCAATTGTTGAAACGGCTCACGGTTTGGAGTTCGGAACGGTGGTGCTGTCAAATCAGGAAGTGGAGGACTCCAACCTCAAGGAGCTCAAACCTGTTGTCCGCAGAGCAACCGAAGAGGATACTACTCACCATGCTGAGTTGGTAGGCAAGCGCAAACAGTCTTTGCGTTTGGCACAGGATTTGGCTAACAAACGCAAGCTGGATATGAAATTTATAGATGTGGATTTCGCCTTCGACAACAGTAGAGTGGCGTTTTATTTCACATCTGAGCACAGGGTCGACTTTCGCGATCTTGTAAAGGAATTGGCGTCGAATTTTCATACGCGGATCGAGCTTAGGCAAATAGGCATCCGAGATGAATGCAAAATGAAAGGCGGTTTGGGACCTTGCGGCAGAGCTTGCTGCTGCAACAGTTACATGGACGATTTTGAGCGAGTTTCCATCAAAATGGCAAAGCATCAAGGCTTGTCTCTCAACCCGAGTAAAATTTCCGGACTGTGCGGAAGATTGATGTGTTGTCTGAAATTCGAGGATGAGTATTATGCCGACACACTGAAGTTTATGCCTAAAATCAACAGCGACATAAACACCCCTAACGGTCGGGGTAAGGTGTACAGCATAGATGTTCTGCATCACACGGTGGTAGTCAAGTTTTCGCACGATGACGAAGAAGGTTATGAGCTCAAAGAATATACTATCGAACAGTTGGGTATAACCCCCGTCTATCCGGATAGAAGCGTCAACTGTCAATCGGCTGATGAATGCGACTATGATGACGACGATGATTTGTTGCCTACAGAGGAGGAATAAATGAAGCTTTTAATTGCGACAGATATTCATGGCTCTGCTTATTGGGCGGAACGGATTGCCGATAAGTTTTTGTCAACTCATGCCGACAGCCTTATTCTGTTGGGCGATGTGTACAATCATGGTCCGCGCAATCCTTTCCCACGCGATTATGATCCTATGGGGGTTGCTAAAATATTAAACGCCTTATCCGAACATATCGTTGTCGTAAGAGGTAATTGTGACAGCGAAGTGGATGCAATGATAAGCGATTTTCCTATTGTCGAAAGCTGCATTGTACTTGTAGGAGGCAGGCGCTGTTATTTCACTCACGGGCACATATACAACAAGTATAATTTACCAAAGCTTGCCGCAGGCGACGTGCTTGTTTACGGACATTTTCATCTCAACGAACATACCGTTGCAGAAGGTGTTCACTGCGTCAATGTGAGCAGTGCCTCGCTGCCTAAGGATATCGCCGCGTATTGTATTGTTGACGACAACGGTCTTGCTGTTCTTGACTTTGACGACAAGCTATTGTTCTCCTTTGATTTTGGCGGTTAAAAGCTTTTCGTTTATCTACTTTTGCAAAATCAGCAGTTTTTTACGCGTTCTTTGTTAATTCGTCAGTATATTTGAGGTTGACAAAGATTAAAATATAATATACAATAATTAAAAAGATTTGCATGTGACTCTCTTTTTATTTATTTTTTGAATTTACCATCGATTAGTCACAAACAATGTCGCATCTTTTGTTGTTTTTTATTACGACGCTTTTTGTTCAGCAATTCGATGTATATGTTTTGTCTATTTTTCAGGAGGGATTATGTTTACTCAATATAAGTCATTGGAAGAACTTATGGAAAGTCTCAACAGTCTGACTGTGGCAAATTTGCGTGAGGTGGCAAATAAATTCGGTGTTATTCCGGGCAATCGCAAACGTGCGGAGCTTATCGAAAGGATAGTATCCGTTTACAAAGGAGAGCTGGCTCCGGAAACACGCAAAAAATCCGGGCGCCCACGCAAGGATGCCGAACAGCTGCATGCTTCCGACACGGAGTTGGGAACCAAAGACGATGTTACAAATGCGGACGACGTTGATCCTTCGCTGCCTCGCACAGGTATATTGGAAATTTTGTCAGAGGGCGGCTATGGATTTGTGCGCACTCACAACTATTCCAACACCCCGGGAAAGGACTACTACGTAACGGCAAACATGATTTCGCGTATGAAGCTTGTTTCCGGCGACAAATTAAAGGTGGCACTCAGACAATATCCCGACAGACAGGCGCCTACAGCGGTATATATCGAAGAAATAAACGATCAACCCTGTTTTGAGATCAGACGCACTCCTTTTGACAGCTTGGAGCCCTGTTTCCCTAACGAACGCATCAATTTGCGCTCCGATCGCAATGATTATTCGCTGCGCGTGTTGGATCTGGTTGCGCCGATAGGTAAAGGACAACGCGGGCTTATTGTTGCTCCGCCCAAAACCGGCAAAACTATACTTCTTAAAAAGCTGGCAATGGCTGTGCACAAAAATCACCCCGAAATTCACCTTACGGTATTGCTTATCGACGAGCGTCCCGAGGAAGTGACGGATTTCAAGGAAAGTGTTGACTGCGAAGTGGTGTATTCTACCTTTGATCAACAGCCGTCCAATCACTGCCGTGTGGCGGAGTTGGTGTTTGCCAATGCTCGCCGCCGTGTGGAACAGGGACAGGACGTGATGATCTTGATGGACAGCATCACGCGTTTGGGTCGGGCATACAATCAAATTGCCGAGCAAACGGGCAGAACGCTTACGGGAGGCTTGGATATTGCCGCATTGCAGGAGCCCAAAAAGATGTTCGGCGCAGGCAGAAATGTGCGCGGCGGAGGCAGTCTGACTATACTTGCTACGGCACTTATAGATACCGGCAGTCGTATGGACGATATCATTTATGAGGAATTTAAAGGCACCGGCAACATGGAAATTCAGCTCGATAGACGCATGAGCGAAAAGCGCATTTTCCCTGCAGTCGATCTCAACCGCAGCGGCACTCGCAGAGAGGAATTGCTGCTCAATCAAAGTCAGTTGGAGGGTATGTATCTTGTGCGGCGTATGCTTTCGCGCGAGGATACCGTTGCAGCTACGGAGGAGCTGTTGGAAGTGGTTATGACTACCGATAACAACGATGAAACAATTGATACGCTGAAAAGACTTATACGCTCCGCCGAAGCGCGCCGCGCGATGAAAAAATAACTTCAATTGCAACAAATGAAAACCGTGGTACTTGGAATGAGCGGCGGTGTAGATAGTGCCGTGTCCGCTTATCTGCTGCAACAGCAGGGTTACAACGTAATAGCGCTTTTTATGCACAATTGGGAAGAAACCGAGGACGGATGCTGCACCGCAGAGCAGGATTTCGAGGATGTCAAGCGCGTTTCCGACAGACTGGGAATTCCCTACTACTCTGTCAATTTCGCCAAAGAATACCGTGAGCGTGTTTTCAATTACTTTTTGGATGAATACAAAAAAGGACGTACACCGAACCCCGATGTGCTTTGCAACCGTGAAATCAAATTCGGTCCTTTTTTGCAGTATGCCAAGGCATTGGGCGCGGATTTTGTCGCGACCGGTCACTATTGCGGCATCGAACACAAGGACGGCGTACATTATTTGTTGAAAGCACGCGATCAAAGCAAGGATCAGACATATTTTCTCAATCAGCTGTCGCAGCGGCAGCTGCAAGATGTGCTGTTTCCTCTTGCCGATGTAACAAAAGCGGAGGTCAGACAGATAGCGGAAAAACTCAGTCTCGTCAATGCAAAGAAAAAGGACAGTACGGGAATTTGCTTTATCGGCGAACGGAATTTTCGCAAGTTTTTGCAAGGTTATCTGCCTTGTCAGCCGGGGGAGATAGTGGATATCGACGGAAAACACGTGGGTGAGCACATCGGACTTATGTACTACACACTCGGACAACGCCGCGGGCTGGGTCTCGGCGGTAGCAAAGACGGAGACGGACGTTGGTTTGTTGTGGAAAAAGATCTTGCCTCCAACAAACTCATTGTTTCTCACGGAGACGAAAGTGTGTTAATGAGTCGTTACCTTTTGGCAAGCGGAGCAAACTTTATTCCGAGCGTACCGTCCAAACGCTTCCGCTGCATGGCGAAATTTCGCTATCGTCAACTTGAACAGGACGTGGATGTAACCGTCTTGGACGACGGCAGATTGAAAGTGGATTTCTATCAGCCGCAGCGCGCCGTTACTCCGGGACAGTTCGTAGTTTTCTATGATGAAAAACGGTGTCTTGGCGGCGCTACGATAGACGAGGTGTACAAGTAATTTTTGGCACATTGTGCTTTAAAATACAAAGGTTACGCAATGAGCAACAAAAAGAAAAAAAATAATAAACGCAGCAAATCGGCAATCGTCACTAAAGTAAAGCAAGCCTCGAATGTCAAAACAGTTGATCCAAAACATGTCGCAGAAAGCTTGACGAAGCCCTCCGGCGCAGACACTGAAGCTAAGACTACTATTGCAACTGCCGAAGATCCTAAAAGCGCACCCGTTGCGATTGAACAGGAGATAGACAGCGTAGCAGTTGACAGCAACAAGTCCAAACGCATTTGGGAAGTGGACTTTGTGCGCGGACTTATGATTTTGTTCGTAGTATGGGATCACTTTATGTGGGATGTCAACAGCATAGGCACAAAGGTGTACCAAACCGGACTGTTTCAGTGGCTGTACAAGCTGTCCGTCAGTTACTACGCGGGTTCGCTTCGCGCCGTGACGCACGATGTGTTTGTCACCATGTTTGTGTTGACAAGCGGAGTCAGCTGCAGCTTCAGCAGAAGCAACGGTAAACGCGCGCTCAAAATGTGCATTTTTGCGGTGTTGTTTTCTGTCATCACGTACGCTCTTTCTGCCGCGATAGGTATGGAGTGTACAATTTATTTCAACGTCATACACGTAATTGCGCTTTCCGTGGCGATATATGCCGGTATCGAATGGATTTGGAGTAAGCTGCGTACAAATTGGCAAAAAAATATTTTCGGCATTGTGTATTTTGCCGTTACGATGACTGCGTTAGTGGTGGGACACTGCGCCAAATATATGAACGTCAATTGGTTGGATCTTATCTTCGGCGCAAGCGATTGGCGTACCGC
>CANRHP010000031.1 GCA_947630455.1 uncultured Clostridia bacterium | reverse complement strand
TACGAAAGCTCCAAAAAGTACACTAAGCAGGGAGACAGCTATCTTGTAACAGGAACGGAAAAACGTCTTAACTCACTTACAGCGGAAACGCCGTATACTGAAAAGACAACAAACGAGACCATTCAAGGCAATGCGGAGTTTGCCGCCACCTTGAAGCTGGACGAGAGCTATTTCGAAAGCGGCTACAGCCTGAGTACAAGCGGACTGACGGCAAACATCAGCAAGGAGCACCTGAAGGATGTTCTGACCCTCACTGACGCAGAGCTTACTGCACCGGTAGACAACGCCAAGCTTCAGCTGACGATATCCGACGGTCACCTTACCTCTCTGACCGTAACCTACGACAGCGGCTCCGGCAGCGTAGCGATAACCCTCTCCTTCATCTACTGATAGTAGCGCTTAAACGCTTCAAGTAAGAGTCAAATTGACCAACAAAGAGCATCTTTTGAAGGAACATTTCAAAACAACAAATAAAAACTCACTGCATTTCACTGCGCAGTGAGTTTTTTTGTAGGCTTTATCACATTTATTGCGTTCATCAAATAAACAATTTTATACTTGATACCTTGATTTTAGAAATATTCCGTTATGTATATAACCAACGTCATTGCTCACACTAACCGTATGATAATCATATTTCTTCGTGCAATAATTCTTTTTGTAATATTGTTGCTAGTGTTTAGGTTAATGGGTAAGCGGCAGATTGGCGAAATGGAGCCTTTTGAGCTAGTAATTACTTTAGTCATTTCCGAATTGGCGTGCATACCCATGGCGGATAGATCTATACCCATTACATTTGGCATTGTGGCAATACTAACTATGTTTGTCATTCACCAATTTATTTTGCTGCTTTCTCATTCGGACAAGCTGCAAGGTATTATCAACGGAAAACCCGTTATGGTGATTAATGGTGGAAACATCGACGTACAGGCGCTTAAAAGCCTCAATATGCACGTAAACGACCTGCTGCAATCAATGCGCGCTGCCGAGTATTTCTCGTTGGAGGAAGTCATTTACGGCATTATGGAGACCAACGGGCAGTTGACTGTTGTTGCAAATAAAAATTTGGAGAATCGTCAACAAACCTTGCCTATTCCGTTGATACTGGAGGGTAAATGGAATGATGAAAATATCCAAGGCAACGGATTTGACAAGGAAGAACTGCAAAGGCTGCTTGTTGCCGAACATGTCAAGCTTAAAAACGTTGTGCTGCTTGCAATAGACGAAAACAAACGTATGACTTTGCAGCGCCGCAATGCGCCCATATATTTCAAAAATGTGGAGGTGTCGTGCAAGTGACAAAAAATATTTGGGCAGGACTTATCGCTCTTATACTGGTGATAACATGCGGAGTGCTGGAGGTGGTGTTGCTCTCAAAAAGCTATGAACATCTTGCCGTTGACTGTGACGAAATAATCACAAGATGCGAGGAAGAAACGCTTACTGTCGAAGAATACAACGATTTTCGCGAAAAATGGGTGGATCTTCGCGAAAAAAGCGAGCTTTTACTTCCGCATGTTGATGTTTACGAAATAAATCTGCGTTTTGCCGAGGGGCAGGCTTATGCCGAAGACGGCGACTATGCACAACTAAAAGCGCAGCTTACTGTGGTGCGGGAGCTGTTGGATTATGTCCCTCATTTGATGAAGCCGACGCTTAAGCATATATTGTAACTAATAGCTTACAACAAGTTGGTTATGCTCGTTTTTGAGTGACGGAGCATAGAAAGATGCAAAGCACTGTTGTCCGTTGAGTGTCATGCACTGTACCGATGCTTTGGCAAAGGTTGTGTCGATACATTTTCCGTATATATTCAGCGCAAATTGCTCCAGTACGTTTTCTGCCGTCACCCTTGGCGCGATATGCAGTCTGCCTGCAGAAAGGTTCAAGCCGTAAAGGTTTTCCAGCTGCGACACGTAGTACCAGCTTTTGGGAATATCGTATTTGTTGCAAAGATCCTTCAATCGTTCTTTGGATGGGTTGGTCATGGGCAGAGCGCCTATAGCCTGAGCGTAAGCATATAGCTTGTTGTCGGCGCAAATTTGCTTCTTCAGCTTGCTGTATTCCACCAGACATTTAACTTTGTCAAAGCAGTTGAGCTTTGCCGCCTTCAGAAGCGTCAGCGCCTTAATGCAAATTTCTTTGCCCGTTGCGCCTTCGGAAAACATCATTTCGTTTGCCGATCTAACTGTTTCCGCGTCCAATTCTCCTACCAAATTCAGATAATAAACGACAGTCAACGGTAGCGTAAGCTTGTCAATGAAATTTTGTTTTGTTCCTTTGGAATCGTAGTAAAAGGTTTCTGCGGTTCCTTTTTGTACAAGCTGTTGGATAAATTGTCTCACATAAAGCGGGTTAGTGTAGCAGATAGCCGCAACCGAGAGACAATCGGGACGTTTAAGGTGATTATTGAAACAAAACACGTTTTTTTCATTGATGTAATTCATATAGGTGGATACCAAGCTTTCGCGGACGATCGGCGTTGATAGCGGCGTATTTGTCGCAGATGTCAACTCGATCCGTACTGCGGCTGATCTGGCAAAACAAATAGCCAAGCAATCTCCCGTCTCAGAATCGTTGCTTAGTTTATAGCGCAATTTATCTTCGCTGCACTCCAAGGCATTGGTGGTAAAGCTTTCTATCGTACCGACGCAGTTTAAAAAATATTGTCGCATACTGTCTTTTACGTCAAATCGGTTTAGTTTGCAATCGTATTTTATTTGCGACTTGTATTCCAACGGAAAGTAAAACAATGTACGCGCCGGCTTTGTGTGATTTACGCAATATATTTTTCCATTGTCGTGACTTATTCGTAGCTGCGTATTTTTCTTTTTGTACAATATATTATCTCCATCCAGCTGAAAGCTTTGTTCGTTCAGTTTGGAAGCAAATCCGTTTTGTACGTCAAAAACGCTTTCGCCCTTTACTCCGAATACAAAACCGTTGAGCAGGGTGGTAGATCTTCCGTTGCTGTCAGCAAAGCTTGCCACATCATTGTTTCCCAGCTGATAACTGTATTTCAACTGCTCCGATAGCGGCGGCTGCGACCGCATAGCAGTATATCCGTGAGGAGAAAGCGCAAGCGGAGTGCCATCAGAGCTTATTCGCGAACAGGCGCTGTCCCAAAGATATGGACAACGTGTACTGCCGTATCGTTCAAGATTCTGCAGCTTCTCTGCAATCGCGGGAGAGTTATCCGCATATGCAGTAACAATATCAAAGCAGTAGCTTTCACCGGACGCCAACAATACGTCAAATGTTTGTTCGCGTTCTCCCTCGCATTCAATCGGGTCCGTCCCGTGCATTATCGTCAGTGCGGAAAAAACATTTCCAGCAATGCAAAGAGCATTGCCCATGTGAAAATACTCCGCGCATTGCTGCACGGTGTTGCAAAAAGGTATCTGAATGGTAAATCTGCGCTTGCGTTTTCCGTTGTTGGTGACAGTGCAGTTGCGTACTTCAATGTTGTCCTCTACAAAATAGCGCATCGCAACGCGCGCTGATTTTGTCGCGGAGACGAAATCCGCCTGTCTTTGTCCGAATCTGCTTTGCACAAAAGTATCAAATACATTGCGTCCGTTTGCGTAAACAAAGAGTTTGATCGTTGTATGAGCCGGTTGTGTGCCCAAACGAACTGCCGACATGCCCATACAGTCCACAACGGCGGCAATATGCTTTGCGCTGTACGCAGCCTGGCTGTATTTTTTATTGCCATCGAAATCATATTTGAGCAGCGTCGGCTGCAAAAAACGTGCGAGGTAGCTTTCTGCATAAGCTTTTTTATCCAACAATGCGTCTGTTGCCGCGCAGTAGTATTTTATTTTGTATAGTCGCACGGTTTCTTCCAGATAGCGCTGCTCCCGTTCTGTCAGATCGGTAAGCTCGTAAGTCTTGTCCAAAATTCTTTGTTGAGTATCGACGTCTGTTGCAAACTGCGTGCATTTGCACAGCAATTCGGCTATTTGCTCTATTCGGGTTGTATTTGAGTTTGCGGGAAAAAGCAAAAAGCTCTTACAAAATAGATTTTTGAGGCGTACAAATTGCGCCCAAAATTCGTTGAAATAGCTTAGCGCCGTTTTTTCTGCGTCGTTGCCCGCGCGTGATAACGCAAGCTTGTTTAGACAAAATTCCGTTTCGGTCGTATCTACCGCGCGTGATAACGGATAGTATCTCTCGGCGATTTTTTCCAGCTGTTCATAATACTGACTTTCCGTTGTTGTGGGCGCGAGAAGATGTGCAAAGGGCTTTTGATTGAATTGCCAACGCAAATTTTGGTAAAGATAATTTGTAATCATAAAGATACCTCGCAAATATTGTTGACAAATTTAAATTTGTTTACACGAAAAACCTGCAATGCCAACGCGAATTTTGTCATAAATAGTTGCGCTTGGTGGACAATGATATGTATTTGTGCTACAATCAATAAAGAGATAATTATGGCCGATTACACCTGTATAACAAAACAACTTGCCGCGCTTACGAGCGGAGTAAATCACAATATTGCAAATCTTGCCAACGTTTCGGCGTTATTGTGGCAATTACCTGATCTAAATTGGGCGGGCTTTTACATTTTAGAGGAAAATGTACTTGTATTAGGGCCGTTTCAGGGCAAGCCTGCCTGTATTGAAATCCCAATGGGCAAGGGCGTCTGCGGAAAAGCGGCTTTACTCGGCAAAACGCTTGTAGTGCCTGATGTACATAAATTTAAAGGTCACATTGCCTGCGACGGTGCATCGAACTCGGAAATTGTTGTACCCTTGTTTGTAAATGGTCGGCTGTTTGGCGTTATGGATATCGACAGCCCTGTATTTGACCGTTTTAATGAAAACGACCGTATTTCTTTAGAACAGTTTGCAAGTATTTTACAAAGTAATCTCAAATAAAAGCGGCAGCGAGTCTGTGCCCGATGCCGCCAATGGTTATTTAACGCTTGCTCAATCAGTGCGAGCGTTTTTTGCAGTTTTCATTCATAAGCTTTTCCTTATTTTCCAATAGATAGTCGAGATTTTCCACCTTCACGTCAAAAGCTCGGAGCGTCGCAAGCAGGTTGGAATCCAAAATGATGTGTATATCATTGTGCATTTCCAATGTGTCAGGCAGCTGTTCCGGATGTTGTATACGGCTTTTTATTACGATAAATAACGGTCTGTCCTTTTTGCGGTAGTAGGGGACGGCTTCAAAATCAAGCTCGTCGTAGGTTAGGTCGTACAGATGATGATTGGTTACGGGGTTGTCGCCGCCTTCGCCGAAAACTTCTTTTGCCGAGGGTGCAAACTCCGTTTCGCCGTCTTGTTCCCAAGAGAGGCTGAGTCCTTTTTCTGTAAAGTCGCATAGATATCCGTTGCCTCCGTCGCCGTAGCGATGAGGAAAGGCTTTGCGTTCAGCTTTGAGCTCCTGCTGCAGTTGTAATTTGAGCTTTTTACGAATAGCAGCATGAGATACATCGGTAAAGTCAAACGGATAGTATTCGGCATAATAGCGGCGTTCTGCTTTTGGCAGAATCACGTAGTTTGCCGCCAGCAGCAAAGCCGTTGCCACAGTGACAAGCACCAATGAAATGACGGCAATAACCCTCGCGGCAACGTCGTTTGCGGCAAATTGGTTCACAAGCAGCAAGGCGACGGATAACGCCACAACAAGAAACACATACCCCACGGTCATAAACGGCTGCATTCGATAGGCTTTGCAGCACGGTTGGCGCAGGGCGGAGTACTCGCAGTAGGAGGATGCAAGCTCTTGTTCCACAAGCGGCTGCGTTTTCTTTTGCCAAGCGTATAAGCCGCCGCTGGTAAGTACAAATACACCGATCAACACGCCGAAAACGATGAGTATAATTCTGTTGTCCGCCTTTTTGTCCGTTAATGTTTGGTTGTAGTCCACAAGTATTTTGTCGCTCTGCTTCACACCGAGGATCCAGCGATATTCGCTTGCAAGCTGAATTGATGGCAGTACCAGTGTTATCTCTTTTCCTTGTAAAGAGCCCCAGTCATCCAATCTATCTTCAATTGGATTTACGCAGTAGCTGTCCTGGTCGTCCAATGTTATAATAAAGTACTCATTATCGGTTTCTCCCACAAAGCTGACCGTGCCGCTTACTTCTACCACTTCACCGTTGAGATTGCGTGAATTGACCATTCCTACTACAATCATAGGTATGGTGAATATCACCGCGATCAGCAGCACAATTGTTGAAACAATTTTGAGCTTGTTGTAGAGGGGATTCGTCACTAAAACTTTATTGTACATCTTTCAATCCTTTGTCGTTCGTTGTATTACATTACGATTAAACTAATTATATCATAAGATAAAATTTTATTACAAGCTGTATAGTGGTAATTTACTCTAAAAATTACTACGCTTATTGTAGGTGAACTTTTCAAAAGTTAGCTCAAAACGGTTGACAAATTTGATACAATAAATTATTATAATAAAGCAATGCGGGATTGGCGGAACCGGCAGACGCGTGCGTTTAAGGGGCGTATGGGAGACCGTGTGAGTTCAAGTCTCACATCCCGCACCAAGTTCAAGCGAACTACGCTTGAAGTCGTAAAAGAAGAAGTGTGCACAAGGCGCACTTTTTTCTTTTACTCCAATGAGCTTGTTCGCTTCGTACGGCAGGATATTCGAGGATGAAATGACGTAGCGCTCCGCGTTGCTTCGCTCACTCACCTATTGGTGAGACAAGTCTCACATCCCGCACAAAATTTAAAATGGCACATGGTAATAATACATCAGTTTGTTTTTATAGTCGTTGTCAAATCTATAAGCGTTGTAAATAAAGTAGGATCTTGGAATGGGTCAGCGTGACGACAATTCCAAGTTTTTTTACCTCAAACAAGTGTGGTGACAATTGTAGATGGTAAGTGTTTTACTGAAATGAAGTTGCCTTTTAATAAGAATGTCGCGTCATAATCATCAAAAATGATTGAAGTTTTTGGTAAATTAGTGACATTAAAAAGATAATATAATGAAAAATTAGACAGGTAGTGCAAAAGATGATAAAATAGGTAGCATCCAAAAGATGAAAAAGGGGATAAATATATGAAACAAAAAGAATTGTATACTTATTTATTGGATATTTTAAGCGGAGGACTTTTTAACGCTCAAAAGCTTGCTGTGGGCGAGCCTATAAATATCGAGTATGTATTTGACTGTCCCGAATTTCAAAAGCTTAGGGAGCAATATCCCATTGAGCGAGTCGCTGGAAAGGGCGGAGATTTTGAACGGGCTCTGCGGTTGTGCCGCTGGCTTGCGCCAAGGCTTAAGCATAAAAGCGACTATGACAACCATGTGCCCTGCAATTCGTTGGATTTACTTGATTACTGTTTTGAAAAGCCCGACGTTGGGATCAATTGTCTTAACAAGGCGAAGATATTGGCAGAGTGCTGCCTTGCCCTCGGTATCTACGCCCGTCGTTGCGGTGAAATGCCGTGCTCTCCCTATGATGGGGATAATCATGTTGTCACGGAAATTTATGATCGAAAACGCGAAAAGTGGATCGTCCTTGATCCCACCTGGGGCAGTTACTTTTCCGACGGTGTGCAGCCGCTTTCCTGCCTGGAGCTTCGACAGGCTTTTGCGGAAAGAACTCCGGTATCGGCCGTTCTCAATAGACAAAATCCTGTCAATATCGGAGAACTGCAGGAACGGAACATTGGTCTTAATTGGTATTACGCCAAAAATTCATATTATTTTTCTTTTGATTCGGTGTCCACATTTGGCGAGCCGGAGGGTAGTGTTTTTGTTTATGTGGTGCCTGAAGGCTTCGATCTGCGGCGACAGCAAATCAAAAATCTTGAATATCGTAAAACAATTTATGATGCGGATATGGAAAAACAAATTGCAAAAGCCAAAGCAAGGACATTTCGCATCGCTTCGGCTGCACTGTGGGATTGCCCTGTTTCTGAAAAGTAAGCGCCTCAGAGGCTTAAATTTTCTTCTGCAGAGTTAAAAAAGAACATGGCTGCTCGTCGGTGCTCATGTCGTTGCTGTCTTATGTGCTTGTTCGCTTTGTAAGGCGGGATGTTCGATGGTGAAATGACGCAGCGCTCCGCGTTGCTTTGCTCACTAACGGAAAAACAGGGTTCACAAAAGTATCGGTTTTGCACAAAAGAAATCGCAAAAGCTGTCAATTAACAAAAAAGCACCCTTTAGGTGCTTAGTCGATAAGACTGTCGGAAATTTTGCTGTAAACGGCAGGAGCCTTTTCCGGCCAAGTACGCTCTATGTACTTTGCTATATTGCGCGTCATCACGTTGAGCTTCACCTCAAGAGTTGTTTTTGTCGGCTCCACGATTTTAAGAATAACGTCATAGCTGCCGTCGGGACATTTTTCATAAGTTGCAACATAATCCTGTCTTCTGCGGTAATCTATACGTTTGTGTTTTATATCGTCTGCTATAAGCTGGCGTACGCTGCTGGGAATGCGTGTGTAAAAATTTTTGAGGCACCATCTGCCCTCTGCCGTCAGATCGTAAAGCTCATCGCCGCTGCCCATTGGAACGCTTTTGTATACGAAACCGTTTTGCACAACGTCGTAGAGTGTTTGTTTGCAGTTAGCATAGTCTATCCAATTGTTTTTGTAGCTGCAAAGATCAAGAATGGTTGCTTCGGTAAGAGCCGTTTCCATCTTGTCGAATACGAACAAAAGTATCAGTTTGTTTAGCGTACTATCTTGTGTGATACCTGCTTGCATAACTACCTCGCTTTGCTAACCTAAACAGTATACACTAAAAGTTGCTTTTCTACAAGAGTTTTAGACGTTTTTGCACAAAAATACTTCCAAAAAAGCAATGCTTGTGATAAAATATTATACAAATCAGCGTGTAGCAGCGTCACCATCGGAGACATACTATGAGCACTAACGAAATTGCGTATTTTACCGACAGCGTCAATACACTAATTGAGGGAAAGCTTATTTTGATAGATAAGCATATTGCCCAAGTGCTCAAATGCGTTGCGGCGTCTCCGACGCTGTGCCGCACTCTTTCCGAAACAGTCAAAACCATGTCTTATGCCACGGAGTTTTCTCGTGCTCGAGTCACCTGGACGCGTTCGGATGGAACGGTGGAGTGTAGTCTGAAGCTACCCGTTGACCGCAACAGACTGTTTGCATTTGTTGTGTGTCTGCTGACGGAAGTGGACGCAGGGCGTCGCAATATTTTGGATTTTCTCAAGGAATACTACTCTGCCGAAGACAACGATCGCAGTTATGCGCGTTTTGCCGACGAAGTACTGAAGCCATTTAAACATGCCGGTGAAATGTTGCTGTCCGATATTGATCCCGAGGGACTGAACAATCAATATGTAGAGCAGGCACAGCAATTTTTCAAGGCAGAGAAAATATACATTGACTCTGCAATGCTGACGCAGTTATTCAACGAAATGGAAGCTGTGCGTATCAAAGTAATGAGCCTGCCGTCCTCTCAAACATCGGAACAGGAGTACAACGCTGCCTCCGAGTATCTTGTGAATGCTATGTATCTCAAAAATCCCAAAATCATATCAGTATCTTTTTTGGCATACAAATACGTGGCGCTAAAATATCCCGATACCGCAATTCATGTGCAGGCAATTGCGGATATATTGAGTAGAGTACTGTAAATTTGAGCAATGAGTAACAAGGTGGGCTTTTTCAAATCCATAAAGCAGCGTGATCCTGCCGCACGCAATTCGTTGGAGATATTTTTTCTCTATCCCGGAGTGCATGCGCTTATCGGATACAGGGTTTCGCACTTTTTCTACAAGCTGAGGTTGAAATTTCTTGCGCGCCTTATAATGAATTGGACGCGCAGATCCACCGGAATAGAAATTCATCCTGCGGCGCAAATAGGCAAAAATCTGTTCATCGACCATGGAATGGGAGTGGTTATCGGCGAAACTTCCGTTATCGGCGATAACTGCACAATATATCAGTGCGCAACGCTCGGCGGAACCGGCAAGGAGCACAATAAACGCCATCCAACCTTGAAAGATAACGTGGTGGTGGGAGCGGGAGCTAAAGTGTTGGGAAACATCACAGTTGGCAACAATGTAAAGATAGGTGCCAATTCAATAGTGCTGAAGGACGTACCCGATGATTGTACGGTAGTGGGCGTCGGACGAATTGTTAACGCCAAACAGCCGCTGCCCGATTGCGAGGACTGCCCTAAATTCGCGGAGTGTTGCGACGCGGCGACTCCCGATCGTAGTCCTTCAAACAACCAATAGTATTTACTGCCGACGCATCAGGTGCGACGGCATTATAGGAGAAAATTATGAAAATAAAAATCAGCGCAGACAGCACGGCGGATCTGTCGCCGGAGTTGCTTACACAGTACGATGTGGCAACCATGCCCCTGCACGTCAGCTTGGGCGAAAACGATTATCTCGACGGCGTGACGATCCAACCGGAGGATATTTACAAATATTACGCCGATACGAAGAAGCTGCCCAAGTCCGGTGCGCGCAGTGCCGAAGAGTACAAGGAATTTTTCCAAGGTTTGCTTGCCGAGGGCAATGACGCGGTAGTGCATTATTGCATTTCCGCAGAGATGTCCGCGTCTTTCCAAAATGCGCAGCTGGCAGCCAAGGAGCTACCCGACGTTTATGTTGTGGACAGTCGTCAGCTTAGTACCGGCATTGGCTTGCTTGTTTTGGATTCCTGCGATATGGTCGCAAAAGGAATGTCTGCCAAGGAAATTTACGACCGTGCGCTGTCCCGTTGCAACGCCTCTAAATCGTCCTTTATCGTGGATAAGTTGGAGTTTCTCTACAAGGGCGGCAGATGCTCGGCTTTGGCATATCTCGGAGCCAATCTTCTGTCCATCAAGCCTTGTCTTGAGGTGAAAAACGGTCTGATCGGTGTGGAATCCAAGCCCATGGGAAGCTATCGCCGTTGCGTTGCCAAGTATTGCCAAAGCATTCGCAACAAGATCACCGATCCCGACCCGAAGCGTGTGTTCGTAACGCACACCAAAATGGATGACGGAATAACGGAAGAGGTTATTGAGACCGTCAAGAGCTGGGGTATTTTCGACGAAATATTGGAAACAACCGCGGGCTGTACCGTCACCACCCACTGCGGTGCCAACACGATAGGTATTCTCTATCTCAACGACGGCAAACATTAAGAAGTCGCATCGGGTATTCCACGCAAAAAGGCTTCACTACGAACGCCGCACAATTTAGTGGCAACAAAAACCACTTTGTGCGGCGTTCTTCGTTGCAGATTATTTTGCGTTGGAATACCCTCGCTCCCGGTAGAACAAGGTCGGGGCATTGTTTGAAACTAAGTCGCTCGTACAGTCGTGCTCAAAAAGGCTGCACTTCGCGCCACGCTCTCATTGTAGATTGTTTTGCGTTGGAATACCCTCGCGTTGTCGTCGCAGCACGCTCTTGACATCACCGCCCGTGCGAGCAGCGCAAGCGTAACCGCTGTATTGTGATTGCCCTTTCCTCATCAAGTTTTCTTTGTCGACTTGACGAGGATTCCGTATTAGCCTCCGTTTCCCGGCCGTCCCTATTCGCATTGACAATGTTTATAACAAAAGAGATAATTTTCCCCGCTGCAAGCAATGTTGAGTAAAGTGCTATGCAACGCATTCGCAATCGACGATTAAGCAAACAAAAAGCCCGACTGCAAGGTCGGGCTATGGTTGTAATATCTGTTTCAACAGCTCTTGCAGCTCGTCGTCTGTCAATCCTATACCGCGGCAGTAGTCGAGCGCCTCGCGGAGCTTTGTTTCGGCAAGTCGATTTTGTCGGCTTTCGGTATGTATTTCGTTTACAAAGCAACCCTTTCCGGGAACGGTGTAGATGTAGCCGTCCTTTTCCAGCTTGTCGTAGGCGGCTTTGACGGGAATGACGCTTATTTGCAATTCGCGCGCGACAACGCGAATAGAGGGC
>CANRHP010000030.1 GCA_947630455.1 uncultured Clostridia bacterium | reverse complement strand
CTGCGCCAAATATATGAACGTCAATTGGTTGGATCTTATCTTCGGCGCAAGCGATTGGCGTACCGCAATTCTCAAAACGATGCGAAATGGCGGCGATTACCTCAGTTTTTTGCCCGATTTCGGATGGTTTCTTGTGGGCGCATTCCTCGGCAAGATCGTCTATCGCGAGAAGAAGAGCGTGTTTTCCTCCGTCAATCCAAAGTACGTCAGCCCCGTCACGTTTTGCGGAAGATATTCCATTTGGATATATTTCGGCAGTCAGGTACTAATGTTCGGGCTGATATATCTGTTGCACGAATTGTTCAGCGTGCTGTAGCTCCTTGCTCAAACATCGGCTTTCCCGTTTTGCGGGAAAGTTTTTTTTGCGCTTTTTTTAATTTTTGCCGAAACAAATCTTCTTGCATGCGTGTTGTATATGTGATAAAATAAAAATTATGACGGAACAGATAAGGCAAGAAATAAACAGCTGCATTGCGGCTATTGCCCAAGGCGACGAGCTCGCATTGGAACGTTTGTCGTACCTTGTTTCCGCCCGAATGTTGTCTGTTGCGCAGTCGGTGGTAAAAAGCAGAGCTGTTGCCGAAGAGGTCGTGCAGGACAGTTTTTTGCGTATTTACCGAAATGCGGGCAGTTTTCATCGCGGCACCAACGGTTATGCCTGGATATGCAAGATCACACAAAATCTTGCGCTAAACCGCCTGCGAAGCGAGCGATCCAACGCCGCGGAAAATATCGACAACTTCTTTTTTTGGGCTTCGGATGTGAATGTGGCGGCGCAATCCACGGCAGAATTGACGGTCAGAGAGGCGATGACGGTTTTGACTCCATTTGAGCAGCGTGTTATCTATCAGCGATATTTTATGGATTTTACTGTGCGAGACAGCGCGGCAAGTCTCGGCAAATCTCGCTCGACGGTGGAAAGAGCGGCAAAGAGTGCCGAGGAAAAGATGAAAAAATTTCTCGAACACGGGACAAAATTCAACTGAATGGTGTTGTAATGATGATGAAAAAGGATGAACAAATCAACAAACTATTTGAGGAATATGCCGAAGAGCTCGCTCCTCATGAGGAGTTGAGCTCTAAAGCGCGTGCGGCAATGACTGCTTCCAATCAGAAGCGGTTCTCATCGCCGCGCAAAAAAAACGGATGGGTGCATTTGGCTTGGATCTTGCCCGTATGGATCGTTTTCGTACTATCATTGGCTCTTGTCAGTCGTGTCATATTCGGTCACGGCGGCAACGGCAACCCTCCCGGTGACGACAATACCTCTCAAGCTGTTGACTACTACACGTTTGCAAATGTTAAAGGCAATCGCGTTGAGTTAGACGACGAAGAATATATCAAAGTGGACAATTACATCAATGTAAGCACGCTCAAAAAGCTTTATGAAGTGGTAGGTGAGCGGTATTATGCATTTTACACCTACGGTGACAAACAACTGCGTTACATAAAGGCGTATATAGGTGTACGAAGTCAAAACGGCATTTTTACCGAGTTGGAAATTATTGCTGAGCTTGACGGCTATGTCCGCGACGATCTGAAGGAAATTTACGGAAGCGTTGCCAATAGCAGCGGATTTGTATCACGTGCCGGGTACGATGAAAGCGGCGAATATATAACCAAAGGTTACTTTGAAGCGCGCGGCGCTCATTTCTATGTTATTGCCCGCAATGGACAATTTTCAGGTGAAGCTTCGCAAATAATTTCGAAAATTATGTAAAAAGCGGGACAATATCCCGCTTTTGTGTGTTGTAGTAGCAGTGGAGGAAAATAATGAAAAAATTTGTTATTTTTGCGCTATCGGTAATTTTTATACTTTCTTTGTCGCTTCTTGCAGCTTGTTCTGCAGGCCCAAACGGCAATTTGGAATCGGACGGAGTTGCTCCCGAGATACTTGAAAGTCTCAATTATCAATTTGAACAAAGTCACGAGCAGCCCTTTGTTTCTTCGGAAAGCTCGCCTTCGTCATATTTTTCGTTGGACAGAAACACCGCGAGTTATTCTCTCATGCGCAGACAGATAGAGGAAGGTATAAGGTTAAATGCGGGATCCGTGCGCATAGAGGAGTACGTCAATTATTTCCATTACAACTACGTGCGTCCCGTCGACGGCAAGGCGCTTTCGCTCTCAGCACGTCTTTTCGATTGTCCTTGGAACAGCGCGCACAAGCTGTTGTCCTTTGCCGTTGCCGCCAAAGAGCTGCATTTGGGAGATGTTTCCAACAATATTGTTTTTCTTATAGATACAAGCGGATCCATGTATGGGGCAGATCGCCTCGGCTTGATACAACAGGCATTTGTTATGCTTTTGGACAATTTGGGTGGGGGTGACGCCGTGTCCGTCGTTACCTACGCGGGAGATAGCCGCATTGCTCTTGAAGGCGCAAACGGCACAGAAAAACGCCGCATTGCCAACGTAATAGAAGATCTCGAGGCAAACGGCTCCACAAACGGTGAGGGTGGAATAAACATGGCGTATGCTCTTGCGGAAAAATACTTTGTAAAAGGCGGCAACAACCGTGTTATTCTTGCTACGGACGGCGACTTCAACGTGGGAGCAAGCAGCAAAGCTGAATTGCAAAAGCTAATTGCGACTCACCGTGAAAAAGGCATATATCTTTCCGTATTGGGTGTGGGAATGACAAACACCAACGATACCACCATGAAAACTCTCGCCGAAAACGGAAACGGAAATTATGCATATCTCGACAGTTTGGCGGAAGCTAAAAAAGTGCTTGTTACCGAGCTGGGCGGGACATTGGAAACTGTCGCTAAGGATACAAAAGCGGGAGTGGAATTTAACCCCAATGTGGTGAGCCAATACCGCCTGCTCGGTTACGACACCAAGCTGCTCTCGCAGGAACAGTTCGAGGACGAAGCTGCCGATGCGGGAGAGATTGGTGCGGGGCACACCGTCACAGCCGTGTACGAGGTGGAGCTCAAACAAGGCGCGGAAGGTACCGTTGCAACGGCTGAAGTGAAATACAAGCTGCCCGACAACGACGGCGACGCCACAAACGACGTAAGCGACTCCGTTACGCTTACCGTCACGACCGAAAATTATACGGCAGCGCCGAGCGACGACGACATTTTTATCGGCTGCGTGTTGGAATTCGGTTTGTTGCTGCGCGAGTCGGACTACAAGGCGGACGCCTCCTTTGACTCGGTACTTGCCCGTCTGCAAACGATTGTCGACTACACTGCGGCGGATGAATTTAAGGCGCAGTTCGTCGACGTGGTGCAAAAGGCGCAGGCGATTTACAGCGAGGCGTGACTATGAAAAGACGTTTGGCATTGGTCGTTCTTGTGGCTCTTTGCTGCTGTATGTTGTTTGTGTTTGCAGCGCCCGCCGCGTTTGCGGATATGGGACCCAAACCCGCCGTTACGATAAAATTTCGCAATATGGGTGAGGAAAAAATGTGCGTCACGCTGCTTTCAAAGTATAAAGACAGCGGACCGGCACAGATATATGACCCTACGGACGAATATCGTAACGATAAAAATGTAAATTGGATCACATCCGACGGACGTAGCCATTATTATTCCGAATCGGACGGAAGCTCCTACGGCGATACCGATTTCAGCGCGGACGTACAGGCAAGCTGGCAAGCCTTTTGGGATTACTCCCAACAAGACGGTTATTACTTTTTGCAACACTGGTGGGAGTTTGCCGACGGACAGCCGACGAGCTTTACTTGGAGCTATTACGCGCCGAAAAATTTCAAATTGCTGATATACTATCCCGAAACGGAGACTTTTGCGTGCAGCGACGTATGCGTCGATTACGCCTACCACAGCTACTACACCGTCGATCTTTCCCGAACGGACGGTATGCTCAAACTTGCCGACAATTACGATTACTTCGGCGAGATTTTGGGACTTGCGGTGCGTATCGCCGCAACGGTTTTGGTGGAGCTGGTCGTAGCGCTTATTTTCCGCCTAAACAGTTACCGCCAAATAAAGACGGTGATATTTGCCAACATTGCGACGCAAACGCTGCTCAATGTCGGGCTTAATATCCTTGCCTATTTCAATACGAGCTTTATATGGTTGTTTGTGTTTATCCCTATGGAGCTAGCGGTATTTGCCGCGGAGGCGACGGCGTACGGCATTGTGTGGCGCAAAGATCGCGTCCCCGTGTGGAAGAGCGTGGTTTACGCGTTGACGGCGAACGTCGTTTCGGCAGTTCTCGGAATAGGCTTGGCGTGGTTGTGTCCGCTGCTGTTTTAGAAGGACTAACAAAGACCTTTCCTTTGTCGGAGGAAAGGTTTTTGTTTGCGGTAATTTCCGTTTTTTGTTGACATAGTTTATCCGCGGTGTTACAATAAACGTGCTGGGGGTGCCGAGTTATCGGCTGAGAGAGTCCCTTTGAACTTGGATCAAGTTAGAACTTGCGAAAGGAAGCGCACCTATTTATTACCCAAGGAGTTTTCTTTGCAAGTCTGCGTGTATTCACGGAGACTTTTTTTCTTGGCAAATATCAAAAAAGGGAGAAAATTTTTATGGAAGAACTCAAACAAATGTGGGTACTGCTCAAAAGCTTTGCTGCGGGCGGCGAGTACGACAAAACTACATTCAAAGCCGTTCGCGACGTTTTGCAGGGCTTTGCGCTGTACGTAACTATCGCATTGGCGGTTGGATTGATCGTTTACGCCATTGTAACAAGAAACCGCAGCGAGGAACAACTTGCAAAATCCCGCCGCACCGTCGCGGGGATCGTAGTCGGCTATTCGATAGCTACGATAGCTCTGTTGGGATTTGTTCGTTTTTGCTATCAACTATGGTCGGGAGACGTCAATAATTACTATTGGTTGTTTGTCGGTATGATCGCTTATGTGGCGATAGGTTTGTCGGCTACGATTTTGCTCGCCAAGTTCAACGTAAAGGGCACCAAGTGGATCGGTTTGGGCGTTGCTTTGGGCTTTGTCGTGTTTGCGACAGTCGTCGCTTGCGTCGTGCCCGCAACGGATACGGACTATCAGCCCCTCGACGGCAATTGGCAAATGCCTCTTGTTACGTGCGTGCTTGTGGCGGTCATCGTCGCGCTGTCTGTTTTGGGCGGCGACAAGGACGAAGCGGGCTACGACGCTCGCGCGCTTACCTACGGCGCGATTTGCGTGGCGACGGCGTTTGCTTTGAGCTACGTCAAGTTTTTCAGTCTGCCGCAGGGCGGAAGCGTCACCTTTGCCAGCATGCTGCCGATAATTTTGTACAGCTATATGTTCGGCACTCGCAAGGGTCTTGTGGTAGGCGTGGTGTACGGAATGTTGCAGTTCATTCAATCTCCGCAGTTCTATCAACCCGTGCAGGTGTTGTTGGATTATCCCATTGCGTTCGGCGCTTTGGGCGTTGCGGGCATTGCTCGCAAAATTCCCGGTATCAAGGGACATATGCTTGCCGAATTTACCGTCGGAGCGCTTATCGCGGGTGTTTTGAGATACGTTTCTCACGTAATTTCCGGTTACTATGTGTTCAGCAGTTGGGCATTGGAGGGCTACAATGCGGTCAGTTGGGCGTTTGTTTACAATTGCTTTGTTTTTGCGGATATCGCCATTGTGCTTGCCGTGGGGCTTGCCGCTCTTTCCACCAAGACAATGCGCCGCGCGATAGCTCAGGTGCAGCAGCCGCAGGAGTGATGTGTTTTCGTCAAAATCCGTTGCATATTTTTAGAGCAAACGCAAAATTTATGCCGCAATTTGTTCACTGCTAAATATATGACGATGTAAAAATAACACAATCCTGCTATTTTGCGCTTTTTTACATTGTCGAAACAAATTATCCCCTGTCAACAAGGGGATAATTTTTGTAAAATTTTTTCATTTTTAGAAAAATTTTTAAAAAACCATCTATACAAACGTTATCGAGTGTGCTATACTAAGTACACTGTATTTATGTGCCGAAGTTTGTATGTTTGCAGCGGCAAGTCAAAAATTTGACGAGGTAGGTAATGGGTATGGAAAAGATTGCATTGATAGATCTCGGTTCCAACACGGCACGTCTTGTAATTTACGACGTGCTGGACAACAACTATTTTACTGTCTCCGAGGAACGCCGTGAGCCGGTACGCCTGGGTGAAACAGAATCGGACGGAAGCTTGAAGCAAACGCGTATAATGCAAGCAATAGCCACGCTCAAGCTGTTTAAGGAAATGTGCACGATAAAAAAAGTGGACCGCATTATCGCGGTTGCCACTGCGGCGGTGCGCAAAGCCAGCAATCAAAAGACTTTTCTTTCCGATGTTTACAATGCAACCGGCATACGCATCACAACGGTGTCGGAGGAGGAAGAGGCGAACTATGTTTACCAAGGTGTGGTAAACAGTATGGAGATTCCCCGCGGGCTTATCATGGAAATCGGCGGCGGAAGCACCAAGTTTGTGTATTACAATCGCAGAACAATACTGCACACCAAGATTTTTGACTTTGGCGCAGTAACCCTGTACAACAAGTTTGTAGCCGATGGCAAGTCTCCCGAACAAATCTCCGACGAAATGGTCGCTTACGTAAAGGAGCGGCTTGAAGCGGTGGAGTGGTTCAAAGAGATCGACCCGGACACTCAACTGATAGGCGTGGGGGGAAGCTGTCGCAATCTGGCGCGCATAATTCGTAAGGTAAAGAAGTATCCGTTGGATATGGTGCACAATTATGTAATGGATGTGGAAGATTTCAACTACGTATACAACATGATACGTACCTTGGATTTGGACAAAAAACGTCGTATCAAGGGGTTGAGCTCTGCGCGCGCGGACGTATTTCCGTCGGCGCTTGCCGTTATAAAAGCATTTGTGGATTACATGAGTTTCACAAAGATAGTTGCCAGCGGATCGGGCTTGAGAGAAGGCGTAATGTTCAATTATGTCGTGCCTCAAACGTTGGAAAAACCCATATCCGACACGTTGGGCTACAGTCTGCACAGTTTTGCTTGCCATATGGGCGTCAATGTGACGCATGCCGAACAGGTATTCAATCTTTGCGTACAGCTGTTCAAGCAGCTGCGGGTCCTGCACAAGTTTCCCCGCGCCTACGTAAAGGTTCTCCGTGTGTGTGCTATGCTGCATGATATAGGCAAGACGTTCAAGTTTTACAACAATGCCAAGCATACATCCTATATGATCCTCAACAGCAATTTGTGGGGCATTTCACACCGTGATTTGGTGCTTGCCGCCATGGTTACTGATGTGTACAACAAAGAGGAATTCAACACCTCCGATTGGGCAAAGTACAATTGTCTGCTCACCGTCGAAGATGTTGAAGCGGTGCGCAAGCTTGCCGTGATGCTGCGGCTTGCCGTTGCGTTGGATTTCAGCATGCGCAGCGCCGTCACGGAGGTATCCTGTGATGTATTGGGAGACAGCGTCATTATGAAAACCGAGTTAAACGGCGATGCTCTGTTGGAAATAAACGCTGCAAACTATATGGCAATGGATTTCAAAAAGGTTTTCAAAAAGAATTTGGAAATACTGTAAATCTTGTTTGGTTTATTTTAAGGTCTGCCCCTGTGAGGCAGATCTTTTTTGTTAAAAATTTTACATATTATTGCCATATTTATAATACTATCACAGTTTTTGTAATAAAATATAGAAAAATTGCACATTTTTTAAAAAAATATTGCTTAAAATATGCTTAAGCTATTGACAAGTACAACAATTTGAATGTATCCTATACTGTAGTAAGAAGGCATACGGTATTTTTTGATAAATCTGCCGCATGCTTTCAAAATGTATAATTCAAGTAACGAAAAGCGAATGCTAATTTTGAAATGCTATTAGCTCCCAACGCTGTGCGTTTGGGGGAGGCGCATTTCAGAACGGGGGGGGGGTATGAAAATCAATAAAAGCTTCTCGAAATTATTAACGGCAATTTTAGTGGCAGTTTTTGCGCTGTCAGTGACGTTTGGCTTGGTCTTGACTGTATGCGGCGTAGAATTGTTTACCAACAATACGTTTGGTAATGTTGCGCAAGCGGAAACAGGAACAATTCAGGATATTATTACTGCAGGCGCCGACAAAATGACGTTTACCGAGGATGGTGGCGGAAAGTGGGAGTTAGACAGCGCCGCAAGTACCGCCACATACAAGAGTGCGCCAACCAGCAGCGCCACGTACACTTCGGTTATGAAGTTTACATTCAACGGCGGAGCAACGGCTCAGGAAAGCTATTTCTCTTTCGACATATATTTTTCAACAACAACGGCTGCCAGAAATTCATTAATCTCATCATGTGAACTTGGCTTTGCTTTCGACAGTGAAAGTACGACAACCTTGTTGAGCAAGACCGGAACTGCTGCTGCGACAGTTTCGGGAACTTCCAATGCCGTCGTTATGGATATATCCGGCGAAGCCGGCTGGAAAAATGTAATGCTCACCGTTCCAGCCGAAACGTCTTATGTTTGTTTAATAATAAAAACGAAAACTGCTTCATTATTCGGACTCTATACAGCTGCCGGCATTACGGAGATTCGCAATGTAACATATGTTTTGGAAAAAAATCCCACGATCACTATTAAGTCGGCAGACACGCAATTCGGAACAGTAGTAAAGCCGACTGCAGATGGTGTGGAGTTTACGCCCACGGATGATGGCTCCGGTTACACTGCGACGGTAGAGGTGGGCACAACGCTTACACTCACCGCTGCTCCTGCAGACGGAGGAAGCTTTTACGGCTGGTTGTTTGGATCCGATTTTGTAAATTCTGTCGCGACATTCAAATATACCGTCTATGCTTCCGGTACGCTTATCGCAAAGATGGCAAAGACGGGCAGCTATCAGGCGCGCAGTGGAATACAGTTTTTCGACACAATAAATAATGCGCTTCAAAGTGATCAAACGCAGCTGATTGTGCTTAAAGGCGACATCGTTGTAGACGAAGATATTGAGATTCCGGAGAATAAAACGCTGGTTATTCCCTACAACGGCGAGGGTGCTTACTACGGTCAAAATCAAAGCGGCGGTTTGGGATACAACTTTGCTTGGTCAAAGCCCGACTCCTATCGCTACACTCACGTCACGTTTAACGGCAAAGTAGACGTAAAAGGCAGGCTTAACGTCGGTGGTCTGCTGCACTACAAAGATACTAATGCAATGCAGGGACACACATCCAATTCCTATTCTGAGCTTACGATCAACGACTCGCTGACCGTCAATGGCGGCTATATGGACGTGTGCGGCTTGGTGAACGGTACAGGAGGCATAACGGTAAACAGCGGTACGCTCAAACAGCCCTTCGTTGTTTTTGATTTTGTCGGCGGTAGTAATACATCAAATTTATACTTTGCCAACCTCTCTCCCTTCAACCGTTATGCAATGGTAAACATTCAATGCGCAAACGGTTACACAATCAACCATGACGGAACATTGATGGCTCGCGTACAGTTGTATGCAAGCAGTCAATACAATGAGGCTGAAGTAGCGCTCATTTCCTCTCAAAAAAGCATGATTGTGCTTTCCGAGGGTGCAAGCGTTCAATCTGTTTATAACCCGCAAGCCACGGCAGTCACAAGCTCGGCAGAAAGCAACAATACCAATCATATAGGTAAAACTTCACTCACGTTCCGCGGCGGAGCTGCATTGTCAGCCATGAGTCTGAATGTGGGCGTGACGGTAGATACCAAAAGCGTCTATTTCCCCATACCCTACAACTACGACATACATTTGACGGAGGGCGACTACGTAATTCAATACAAGGTAAACATTCTTCCCGGAGCAAGTCTCTTCGTGGATAAGGACGCCAACCTCACTGTAAACGACAAGGGCGGTTTGGTGGTTTTCGACGGCCTTATTCAAAGCGGCATGAGTGGCAAATCTTATCCTTCTGCGGAACAACTTGAAGCAGCGGATTTCACCACCAACGGGCAGTTAATTGTGGATGGCACGCTTTCCATAAGCAGTGGGGTCACTTTCCTCGGTGCGATACAGACAAATGGAACAGGCAGACTTGTTATAGATTCCACTGCTAAACTTGACGGTGATGTAGTTGCCGGAACAAATGCAACCTATGACTGCAACTATGCAAAGTTTCACAGCTCGGCGCGCGTTTGGGATAAGGCGAACCAAGTGATTGCAAAACTTGTGGCGGGCAAAAATTATCAGGCAACCTCCAAAGACACCTGGACGCTTACTCCGACGGAATTTGAGTACGAGGCAGCAAATCAAAAGGATAGCGGCGGACACACTCAACTTGAAACTGGCTTTACCAAGGAAGTAACAACGATGCATGGCAGTTGGATGGTAGAGCACAGCGAACACAAAGGCGATTGGACGCCGCAGCTGCAGGACAACAAACCAAACGACAGTACAAAGCGTACCACGATCGAACGCGAGTGCCAAGAGTTTGGCTGCACGGCGAAGGTACAAAAGGAGCTTTTGTTTGTTCCCGACAGTCTTGGCGACATTGTATACAATGGTAAAGATGTTACGGCGGAGCAGCTGCAAACGCTTGTAGACGAGTTGTTTGGTACAGGTATACAAGCGTCCTTCAGTGAATTTACTGCGCACGATGTCAAGGATAACTGCCCTGTTACAATTCAGCTTTCCAACGCACTGTGGCTGGACGGCGAAAGCTACTCGGAGAGCAAACAGCACACATTCAATGTCAAGCCCGCTGCGCTCACACTCACACCTACCGCTCAAAGCTCGGTATACAGCGGCAAGGAAGTCACGCCCGATCCCGGCATGTACACAGCCCAAGGGCTTTGCGACGGCGACAAGCTCACCCTGACGATAAAGGGTAAGGACGGCGAGGTTATAAAGGATGTCGGCACCTACACACTTGTCATTGAGATAAACCAAGGCGAATATCCCAACTACACAATCAACCTTCAGGAAGGCACCTACACTGTTGACACATTGGCGGTAACGGTAGTGTTGAAGCCCGTTACAAGAGACTACAATGGAGCTATCCCGCAAGCAAGCGATGTGGGCGTTGAGTTTAAGCAAGGCTTTGCATCGGTAGATGATGTTACCGCAAAGGAGCTGGTCACCGTCACTATAGAGCAAGCTGCAGCTAAAGCGGCAACCTACACCGTCAGCGGCACGCAAAAGGAAGACGTGACCAACTACGAGGTGACTGTAGAAGGCGGCACAACCTATACGATAAACAAAAAGAAAGTCACCGTCACAGCGGACGCTCAAACGTCCGTTTACGGAAAGCCCTTGAACCAACTTACCTACAAAGTGGAAGGTTTGGTAGGTAATGACAACATTGATGACTTTATAGCTATCTCCACCGACGCAAATAAAGACAGCGGCACGGGCACCTACACAATCACCGTAGCGTACAAGAGCCAAGCCCGTCCGGACAACTACGATGTGGATTTTGTCAATGGCAGCTATTCAATAACCGACGCTGCATTCGAGGGTATAACATTTGAAAACGATTCCGTCGTCTACGACGGCGAGACCCACGACTTAAAGGTAAAGGGTGCGCCCGAAGGAGCAGAAGTAAGCTACACTCTCGAAGGCGGCAAAGCCTTTACCGGAGCAAAAGATCAAGGTATTTACAAAGTTACCGCCACCGTCAAGCTTGCCAACTACAAGGAACTTCAATTGACGGCAACACTCACCGTCAGCAAGCGTGACATCACCGTCACGGTTGAAGGTTTGACGCGTGCCTACAATGGCAAGGTGCCTCAAGCAAGTGAACTGACTGCCACTCTGGTGGAATGCGTCCTCGGTACGGGAGACGATATTGAAAGCCTTGTTGCCATATCGTTGACAGATGCTTCGGCTAATGTCGGCAAATACGCCATTACGGCAACGGCGACGGAAGCTGCAGGCAACTACAACATAACCTTCGGCGAATTGGGCAGCTATCAAATAACTGCTGCCGAAGTAACGGTAGAGCTCCAGCCTCAAAGCAAGGTATATGACGGCGCCGAAGGCGTGCTTGCACAGGGCAAGTGGACCAAGACCTCCGGCGAATGGGCGGATGGTAAAATCCCCGTCATTACGTTGGAGCTTGCCGATAGCAGCATGTATGTAAATGTTGGCAGCTACAACATCAAGGGCAGCTGTGCGGATTCCAACTACAATATCACCTTCGAAAAGGGGCAAGGCGCATACACAATTACAAAGCGTGCTCTCACCGTCACGGCGGACAACCAACAAACTGTCTACGGCGACGCTCTCGCCCAGCTCACTTACAAGGTGGAGGGGCATGTTGAGGACGGCACAACGGTACAGGTGATTATTTCCTGCGACGCGACAAGGCTCAGCCCCGTCAACGCCAACGGCTATGTAATCACCGTCACTGTCGCCAATGCCTCTGCATTGAGCAACTATGATGTGTCCACATCCAACGGCACTTATACCCTTGTCAAGCGAGCACTTACGGTAACGGTAAACGATCAAAACGCAGTGTACGATCCCGAAGGGAACTATGCCTTTGATGTAAACGGCTGGAG
>CANRHP010000029.1 GCA_947630455.1 uncultured Clostridia bacterium | reverse complement strand
CTATTCGAGGTGGGCAAGAAACTTCGAATAAAATTCGATTAACCGTCTTGACGGATAGTAGATTTCTTCACATTTGGGTGGTATAATGTTAAATGTCGAGTGGACGACTGTTCGATAAAACTGGAATTTGAAATGGAGAGAGCAAGAAGTTGAGTACGGCAGAAATACTTACACAAATGGGCTTTGGCAAGCCGGATAGAATTGAAGTTTTTAAGAGCGCGACGATAAAGACTATAATGCTTGGAAAGTCGAAATTGACCATACGGTTTACGTCCTGAAAAAAACGGACGATTAGGAAATATCCGTTTATGAGACATTTCTGAAACAGGCTGAATATGGGGCTCCGCATTTCTATAAGAGCATTAACTGTCACGATGAAAGATATATGCTTATTGAATATATTGAAGGAAATGATCTTCGTGTATGTGAGAGAAAATCACTGACCGCAGTTTTGGACGCTTTGATTTATTTGCAGAAGCTGTATTGGGAAAGACGGGACCTTCAGAATATTGGTTTTGGTTTCGAGGCAAGCTTGTCGGATCGTCGAACTCGCGGTGAATATCTGAATGACTCGGATTTGGAGCAGGCTTATGAAACATTCTTGCAGCTATATTCAAGTATTCCGAGGACGCTGTGTCACGACGATCTTCTTCCGTTTAATGTCTTAATTGCAAAGGAAAAGGCAGCAATCATTGATTGGGAGTATGCAGGTATTTTGCCTTACCCAACTTCTCTCGCTCGTCTGATTGCACACGGCGAGGAATACGAGAAAGCATTTTTCCACATGAAACAAGCAGATAAGGACTATGCAATTGAATACTTTTTTGAGCATTTGTTAAAAGATAAGGGCATAAATTACGACGATTATCTTAGAACCATGGATTATTTTTTGCTCTTTGAGTATTGCGAATGGATTATGCTCGGTAATAAATACAATGACACAAAATCAGAACGGTTTAAGGCGTATTTGATTAAGGCGAAAGATCTCGCAAAAAGAATTGTGAGAAACAAAGCTTATTGAAAGATGATTTTTTAAGAGACAGCATGACTAATAATCAACTTCCCATTCGATGAGCAGTTGCAAAACCCTTTAGAAAATAAAAGGCACACTTTTGTACATAAGGGGTTTTTAAAAGAGATAAGAAAATCAGGGGTATAATATGAGAGGGAAAAAGTATCTAGCAACTTTACAGTTTGGCAAAATTTTAAGCAACAACTTTATAGTGTTTCTGTATGTAGTGTTAAGTCTATCTTTGCCGTTGATTATTTTGTGTGTCATTACAATTATTCAGGACAACGATCTGATGATGATAATTATGATATTGTTTGTTTTGTCGGTGGTGTCCGCAATAATATATGTGCTAGTAAACCAAAAACGTCATTTAAAGTATGTTAAAGAATGGTTGAAAGATGCGGTCGTTGTTGAAGCGGAAATGTATCAGATAAGTCCGATTTCTCGGTCTACGGAATATACAGATTATGCCTTTCAAATCACGTTTATTTATGAAGACGAAACAATAACTATCGTTAGGGATACGAGCGTAGATAAAAGACTCGATACTAAGGTTTATCAAAACATGAAATGTATAACAAAATTTCCAACAAAGTTACAGATACTTTATTCTCCAAAATATAATCAAGTAATATTTTATAAATAAAATTATAGGTTTGGCGACCATGAATAGTACGCTCTGCGAGGCTTCCTCTCTTACAGCAAAAAGCCACCGTCCGAGAGGTTTCGTCGCTTCGCTTCGTCAAGGAGGGCTACAGCCCCTTGCGCCGCTAAAGCGGCTATCCCCATACTTGCCGAACATTTCTGAAAAAGAAAACTTAAAGTTAGGAGTGTTTTTATATGGAAGAAATATCTCTCTGCGTTATGACGAGGGAGCTTTGTCAAGAATTATATAGGGATTGGCAAAACGACCCTGCCATATATATGGACATGGATAAATTTGAACCCTATCACTACAACGAAACAGTAGTAGATAGATACTTTGAATCTAAGCAATCTCCATCTCGGGTTTTATTTGCGATTATTAAAGACAGCAAGCCAATAGGCGAACTTCAACTAAAGCAGATAAACCGAGAACGCAAAGAATGTACTTTGAGCATTCACCTACAAAATGACTCTGTAAAAGGGCATGGCTATGGAACAGTGGCAGTAAAAATGGCGTTGAAATATGCTTTCGACACGCTGGGAATGAACGCTGTAAATGCGGATACCGTTATCAAGAATACAAGAAGCCAGCACGTTCTTGAAAAAATCGGTTTCAAGTACATAGAAGAAAAGGGCGACTTCAAGTATTATCGCTTTGCCTTTGTGGATCTGTAAACCCGTCATGCTTTATATAAGGTTGATAAACAAAATTTATTCAAATAGTTTCATTGCGGATTGGTTCATCTTTTTTATCTTTTCACAATGCCATTGACCAAAGCAGTTGGGTGCCAACCAATACAGCGAGGAAGGAAAAGTTGATTACCAAAAAGGTTGCGATATAAAGTTTTAGTTCGGTCGGATCATGCTTGCGAAATTCATTTAGCGTGATAAGGCTTGCAAGCGATGCAATGGGCGTACCCAATCCTCCGATATTTACCGCTACAAGCAAATTGGAGTAGTCGGCGGTAAATTTGGAAAGTAGGACAGCAGTGGGCACATTACTTATAAATTGACAGCTTGCAACCCCGATCAGCAAAGGAGACTTAGCAACAACGTCAGACAACATATTGCTTATTGCATCTATACGTGCCAAATTGCCGCTGAAAACAAAAAATGCTGTAAAAGTGAGCAGCAGACCATAGTCCACCTTTCCTACAGCTTTGTAGTCAAGGCACAGCATGGCAACAAGCACAGCGGCAAGCACAATGTACCAAGGCAGCACATCAAATACTATAAGAAGTGACAATACGAAAAGTATCGTATATACAATACTTCTCCACGCAGAGGGCTTGCTTTCCTGCGGCGCATACAATTCGATTTTATCTTTTTTAACAAGCAAACAAACACTCACGATCAGTAGCAATGCGACAGCGCAGGGTACTGACATAATTTTCAGAAATTCCCACGTTTCTATATTGTAGAAACTGTATAGATAAATATTTTGCGGATTGCCGAAGGGCGTAAGCATACCGCCGAGATTTGCCGCGATGTTCTGCATTACAAATACAATGGGCATTTTATCTGTGCGTTCACAGCTCTCGAGCACTATATATCCAAGTGGCAAAAAGGTGATCAAAGCCATATCATTTGCCATTACCATAGAACCGAAATACGTAATAAAAACCAACGCAAATACCGTGTTGCGAAGATTACCGAATTTAAGTACTATTTTTTTTGCCAGCCAGGTAAAAAAACGTATGTTTTTGAATGCAGCAACAACAGATAAGGTGCAAAACAGCGTGGACAGTGTTCCCCAGTCGAAGTAGCCGAGATATTCCTTATCAAACGGTACAAAAAAGCACGTTACAATTGCAAGAGCAACTGCAACGATGGGTAAAATATTTTTGCCCAAAGACTTACCTATCTTCAGTGCGGTTATATGATGATAATCAGCTGTTTTCGTGCTCATTTTTTCACCGCTGCAAATTGTAGACTTTTGTCAAAATTTAGTCAAGCGTCTGCAGTATTTTTTTCGATAATGCCAATATATTTTTATTTTACACTTTTTTTTTACAACGGTTGAGTTCCGTTGCGCTTCAAAAAAATTTTTATTCGATGTAAAAAAAGCGTTGCGTTTGTCAAAGATAAGTAGTATAATACATACACGGGGAGGGGGTGTTGTTATGAAGCAGAAATTCAATGTTGCAGGAATGACTTGTTCGGCTTGTTCCGCGCATGTGGAAAAAGCCGTTGCCAAAGTCAACGGCGTAAACAGCGTCACCGTAAGTCTGCTTACCAACAGCATGTCGGTAGACTACGACGACAAGACGACCAATGCCAAAGCTATATGCAATGCCGTCAAAAAAAGCGGCTATAGCGCAAGTATTCTCGGAGAGAACACGGCAGTTAAAACGCAGCCTGTAAACACAGTCAGTCTTACCCGACTGCTCATTTCTGTGATTTTTTGTATAATACTAATGTATTTTTCTATGGGCTCAATGATCGGCCTGCCTTTACCGAGCTTTCTTGACGGACACGAAAACGCCGTATCGCTGGCGTTGGTACAGCTGCTGTTGTGTCTACCCGTATGGTTTGTTAATTTTCCGTATTTTTCCGTAGGCTTCAAACGGCTTTTCAAGGGCTCTCCAAATATGGACAGTCTGATCGCCGTGGGTGCTACGGCAAGTGCGCTTTATGCTATAGCAGTTACTTTTGTGATGAGTTATGCTCTTGGCAAAAATGATATGGCAACGGTGGAACAGTATCATCATCTGTTGTATTTTGAGTCCTCGTCCATGATTTTGGCGTTGGTAGATTTGGGGAAATACTTTGAAGGTCGCAGTAAAATAAAAACCGGCGACGCCCTTGCAAAGCTACGTAAGCTCGCTCCCGACAAAGCGCTGTTGTTTGTTGACGGCGTCGAGCGTGAGGTGGATGGAAAATCATTGAAGGCGGGGGACGTTGTTGCGGTAAAGGCAGGCATGTCCTTTCCTGCCGACGGAAAAATAGTATACGGAAGCTGCTTTGTCGATGAAAGCGGCGTCAGCGGCGAAAGCATACCGGTGGAAAAACAGATCGACACGATCGTCATCGGAGGTACGGTTTGTGTGGGCGGTTATGTCAGAGTGCAGATAACAACCGTCGGTCAAGACAGCGTGTTGGAAAGAATAATAAAGCTTGTAGAAGATGCCGGAACATCGAAAGCGCCTATTCAACGATTGGCAGACAAAATTTCTTCGGTGTTTGTGCCTATTGTAATGTCAATTGCACTTGTAACTTTTATCGTTTGGTTGTGTGTAGGCGAGTCGTTTGCCAATGCGCTTAATTTTGCAGTATCGGTGTTGGTAATTTCTTGTCCATGTGCGCTCGGTCTTGCCACTCCTGTTGCGATAATGATCGCCACAGGCAAGGGCGCTGAAAACGGAATTTTAATCAAAAACGGCGAGATATTGGAACGCCTTGCAGACATCAAACAGGTAGTGTTGGACAAAACGGGCACTGTAACATTAGGCAAGCCTTTTGTTAAAAGATTTTTCACTCCGCTCGGTGAAAACGAGTTTTTTGCATTGGTAGGCGGGATAGAAAAGCAAAGCGAACATCCTTTAGGTAAAGCTGTTGTTGAGCACGCCGAGCAATTGGGAGCTGTATGCTGCGTACCTACGCAATTCATTACTCTTGCAGGCCGCGGAGTAGTAGCTACGGTGGATGGAAAAACGTATGCTATTGGAAATAAAAGTTTGATGGACGAGCAGAAGGTTGACCAATCAAGTTATATTGAACTGCTGAACGAATTTTCGCAGCAAGCGCTTACCTGTTTAATAGTAAGCTGCGAAAAAAAGTTTGTCGGAATCATCGGTGTAGGTGATGAGATCAAGCCCACATCAAAGGACGCAATAGCAATGCTCAAAGAACAGAACGTACAGCCGGTGATGCTTACGGGGGACAATGCTCTTGCCGCAAAAGCTGTATGCGAAGAGCTGGGCGTGGATGAGTTTTATGCGGAAGTTCTGCCCGATCAAAAGGAGCAAAAAGTGCGTGCTCTTATGCAAAACGGCGTCACGGCAATGGTTGGCGACGGTATCAATGACGCTCCTGCCTTAGCCCGTGCGGACGTGGGCTTTGCGGTAAGCAGCGGCGCGGATATCGCAACGGACAGCGCGGATGTTGTGTTGGTAAAAAACGACATAAGGGATGTCGCAACGGCTATCAAACTCAGTAAAAGGACTAAGCGTAATATCAAAGAAAATTTGTTTTGGGCATTTTTCTACAATGCGTTGGGCATTCCGCTTGCGGCGGGTGTTTTGTATGCAACTCCTGTTCAACTGCAGCTCAGTCCAATGATCGCTGCTGCGGCGATGAGTCTCAGCAGCCTGTTTGTTGTAACCAATGCATTACGGCTGAGGCTTTTCAAGCCGAATAAGGCACCGAAATCTAACGAAATCAAACAAAAATCAACAAAAAAACAAAAAAGGGAGGAAACTATGAAATTTCAATTAACAATAGAAGGTATGATGTGCGATCATTGTGTATCTCGTGTCAGGCAGGCGCTTTCGTCTGTTCGCGGGGTTTTATTCGCAGATGTCAGTCTGGAAAATAAGACAGCAACAGTAGAAGTCAAAAAACGAATAAAAACAAATGATCTTGTCAAGGCAGTGGAAGAAGCCGGCTACAAGGTGACGGGGGTTGCAGCGCTATGACAGCGGATAGAAACAAGGTTATACGTCTGCTCAAAACTGCGCGCGGTCAAATAGATGGAATACTCAAAATGATAGATGAAAATCGCTATTGCATCGATATCTCAAATCAAATTACAGCTTGTCAGGCGGTACTATCCAAGGTGAATCGAGAGGTACTCAACGCTCACCTCAAAAATTGCGTTTTGAACAGTAGCGGAGAGGACAGTAAAGAAAAGCTGGAAGAAATAGCAAAGATACTCGATCAGCTGTTGTAAGTAAAGAATTGCTCATATCCCCAATATAATAGGTGTATGAGCAATTCTTTTTTACAGTGTATTGCAAACGTTTGCGGATTGGAACTTGCAACGCTAATCAAAGATTACAAATTTTCCGTTTTTGGTGGAAATACGGTTGTTGTCGAAGGGCACAAAGGCATTGCCGACTATTCAACGGAAACGGTGTCCTTTGTGATACACAAGTCGTTGCTGTGTATCCGCGGCGCAGGGCTGCATATCAAGTGTTTGGAAAAAGGCTTCGCCGTTGTAGTTGGCGAAATACATTCCGTCGAGGTGAGCAATGAAAAATAGCTGTAAAATCACCTTTGAGGGACTTAACATAAATCATCTTTTGTCATTATTGAGCAAGCAAGGTATTCCGTTGTATGAAGCTGTGCGGCAAGGCAAAAAATGTACGATAGAAGTTCCGTCTTCACGTTCCAAGCAGACTATTGCAATATTACAGAAATGGTGCTATAATATAATCGGTATAGAATTTTTCGGTATACCGAAGCTGGTAAAATTGGCAAAAAAACATATCGTTTTGCCTATTGTATGCTTGCTCTTGGTTCTTGTGTTGGCTTTTTCTTCGCAGATTTGTCTCAAAATAGAGGTAAGCGGTGATTTTGACAGACAGACCGTTTGTGAGGCACTCGCCGCCTCCGGTGTAACAGTCGGCAGCAATTTGCACAAGATAAACATAAGCGTTCTTCAAAACAGACTTGCCAATGAGTTGGGCTCTATGTATGCAATTGTAAGGCGTTCGGGTAGTGTGTTGTACGTTAACGCCGTAGCAAAGAAGGAAATTTCTCCGCCCATAGACATGTCTGTCCGCAGAGATATAGTAGCCACACGTTCGGGAGTAGTAACGGGCGTCTTTTGTGAACAGGGTACATCCGTAGTAAAAGTCGGAGACTACGTAAATATTGGCGACGTTTTGATAGAGGGTCGAAGAGTATTTAACGACGGAACAGGTGAAGAAGTATATGCTCTCGGACAGGTAACATTACGCATTTGTTCAGTGGGATTTGCTCAGTTTGACGGTACCAAAACGGTTACTGTCGAGACAGGCAGACAGTTAAAAGCCACAGGCGTGGTGCTTTTCGGAAAACAGTATGTCAAGCCATGCGTATTTGAAATGTATACGGTGAGCACCGTGGTTACGCATTTATTTCCGCTTAATCTTGAAATTTGTACAAACATTTACCGTGAAACGGCACTGCAAAAAGTGCCCGCAACGATAAACGAGTGCTTAGACGAGCTAAAGCAAACAGCTCTTGACGAAGCAATGTCACATTGCGATTTCGTCGTTAAAGATACTTTATACGAAACAAAAAACAATGGTGTGCAAGTAACTCTCTATGGAGAAATTAGGATAAATTAGTCGGAGGAAAACATTTGGTATCTAAAAGAATCGAAGTTGATTCGATGGACGAACTGATGAAGCTTTTTGGACCGTTTGACGAAAACATCAAGGCTATTTGCGTTGCATTTGACGTTAAGGTCGTTATGCAGGACGGACAAAGCAGTCTTATGGGTGATGATGCAAACGTATCGAAAGCGATGGACGTAATCGGTAAGCTTAAAGATTTTATTGCAGAGGGCGACGCAGTTGATATAGGACGCGTAAACTATTTGTGCGAGCTTGCTAAGTCGGACAAGCTTAATGACGTTGACGAGCTGATGGGAGACGTTGTTGCAATCACTTCTCGCGGCAAGCCGATCAAGTGTAAAACCGTCGGGCAGAAAAAGTACGTCGATTTGATGAAGAGGAATACAATAACCTTTGGCGTGGGACCGGCAGGTACCGGCAAAACATATCTCGCTGTTGCAATCGCAGTCAATGCTCTTAAAGCAAAGCAGGTGGAAAAAATCATTTTAACGCGTCCCGCCGTAGAAGCAGGTGAAAAGCTCGGTTTTCTGCCGGGTGATCTGCAGGAAAAGGTAAATCCCTATCTCCGCCCGCTCTATGACGCACTGCAGGAGATGTTGGGAATGGATAGCTACAGCAAGATGATGGAGCGCGGTACAATAGAAATTGCTCCGTTAGCTTACATGCGAGGTCGTACTCTCAGCAATGCCTATGTGATATTGGATGAGGCGCAAAACACTACTCGTGAACAAATAAAAATGTTTTTGACAAGATTGGGCGACGGCAGTAAAATGGTAATAACGGGCGATTTGACGCAAATAGATCTGCCGAAGGGTCTCAATTCGGGACTTAAACACGCCATAAAAATTTTAAAGGATATAGAGGATATAGGAATAATTCGTTTGAATGAAAAAGACGTAGTGCGCCACCCGTTGGTGCAAAAAATCGTCAAGGCTTACGAAACAGAGGATAAATAATGAAAAAGATAAAAAAAATAACCAATATCAACTGGAAAGATATAATATTGAGTTATATTGCGATATTTATTATCTTTTCCGCGCTGACATTATTGGTAAATCTTGACCGACTTACATGGGTGAGAGCGGGTGTGCAGTTGGCAACGATGATGATATTGTTTGTTGCTCTTGCACTGTACACTTACTTTTCAGATATCGCGGTCATGGAAAGTACGCGCAAAACATGGGCAATGTTTACAACAATGCTGGTTGCCTACGGACTTATTCAATTGGCGCCGTTATGGGACTATTTGTTAAATCTCGTGCCATTTGCGCTTTGCGCTTTGATATTGTCTCTTATAGTTTCCGGCAAATGCGGCTTTTTTGCCAACTTTATCGTCGTTATGCTTTGCTTTATGCAGGATATCAATTGGCAGGTGTCTGCGACGGTCGCTACGGAAAATTTCTTTTATTTACTTTTCAGCGGTGTAATCGAAGCGGTATTTGCATCCTTTGTATTGGGCAAACACTATAGACGTTCGCGTTATCTCGTTGTTGGAGTTGTTCTTGGCATCATATCTGTAATTTGCGCTACGATAAGTTATGTGATGTTCAGCGACGAGTGGTCATGGTCGGTTTATGGTATAAAGGCAGCATGTTCGTTCGCCAGCGGAATAATCGGCGTCATGTTTATGTTTGTTTTGGTGCCGTTGTTTGAAAAGCTTTTCAATGTCAGTTCAGTATTCAGATTTTCCGAAATCGCAACTTCCGACAGCGAACTTATGCGTAAATTGTTTGAAAAAGCTCCCGGTACCTACAATCACTGTCTTACAGTCGCTACCTATGTTGAAGCGTGTGCCGCCGCGATTGGACAAAGCGCGGTTATGGCTCGTGCCGCGGCATACTATCACGATATAGGTAAGATGAAGAATCCAAGTTATTTTACGGAAAATCAATTCGGCGGCATAAACCCGCATGACAGCATGACCCCGGAAGCCAGCGTAAATATGATAAAATATCATACTCTAAACGGATTGGCGATCGCCAAGGAATACGGTCTGCCAAAGGAAGTGCAGGCAGCCATTGTTGAACACCACGGTACAATGCCTATCAAATATTTCTATCTCAAAGCGCAGAAGTATACCGACGGCAAATTGCCATACGACGGGTATTGTTACGACGGTCCTAAGCCTTCAAACAAAATTTCGGCTATTTTGATGATATGCGACGCTGCGGAAGCGGCATTGCGCTCCAATGGAGACAAGAGCAATGTTGAAAAAATCGTAAATGAAATTGTGGCGGAACGCATGACCTTTGAACAGTTTTCAGACTGCGATATTTCTCTTAAAGAATTGGATATAGTCAAAAGCACGATCATTTCCACCTTTGCGGGAATAAGACACAATCGTGTGTCGTACCCCGACGTTCGTTTAAATGGAGACAAATGACAATATATTTTACCAACGTAGGTATTCATAAGTATAAGATCAAACAGGTATTGGAGAGCGCCTTAAAATTTTTAAAACAACCGTCGCGCCAGATTGAAATGTCCCTATCCGTTGTTGATCCTGAAGAAATTCGCAAATTAAACAAACAATTTCGCGGTGTGGATTCGGTTACCGACGTTTTGTCCTTTCCAACGCTGGATCTCGAAAAAAAACAGATAAATCAAATGGAATTTCCGGCAGATGCCGTTAACGAAAAAAACGGAAAACTCAATATAGGCGACGTTATCATCTGTCTTGAACGCGCCAGGGAACAGGCAAAAAGCTTCGGGCATAGTTTCAAACGTGAGCTGTGTTTCTTGTCATTGCACGGATTGCTTCATCTTCTCGGATACGATCATATTGAAGAATTCGATGAAAAGGAAATGACGACATTGCAGGATGAAATTCTTACTATGATGCATATCACAAGGGACAAAAAATGAAAACCGGATTTATCGCAATAGTCGGACAAGCCAACGCAGGCAAATCTACGCTACTCAATTCTTTTGTGCAGCAAAAAGTATCCATTGTTTCTCCAAAACCGCAAACTACCCGTGAGCAAATCCTTGGCATTTGGACGGACGCGGACAGTCAAATGGTGTTTGTAGACACACCGGGGTTTTTGCACAGCAAAAATGCTCTGGGAGATTATATGCTTAAAAGCATCGACAATGCCGTTGCCGACGTTGATTGTATACTTGTGGTTATCGACGGTCATGACGGAATTGACGAACGTGAACTGAGCCAAATAGAAAGATACCGCAAGAAAGGCGTACCGATCGTTGTGGCAGTCAGCAAAATAGATATTTCTCAACCTGCCAAACTGATGCCGGAATTAGCTAAATTAAACGGAATAGAAGGCGTTAGTGAAGTATACTGCGTTTCGGCAAAGCGCAACAACGGTGTTGAAGAGCTCAAACAAGCATTAAAAAAGTATTTGACGGGTACCGAGATGTACTTTGACGAGGATGACGTTACGGATAAATCTCAACGTTTTGTCGTAAGTGAAATTATACGTGAAAAGGTACTTTTGGCTTGTCAAAACGAAATTCCTCACGGAGTAGGCATCGCCATCAACAAAATGCAGCAAAACGGCAACGCATGGGATATAGACGCCACCGTGATAGTGGAAAAAGCTTCACACAAGCCGATAGTTTTGGGAAAGCAAGGTGCTATGATAAAAAGTATCGGAACACATGCCCGCGAAAGCATCGAAAAAATGCTGGAAGCAAATGTATATTTAACACTGTGGGTTAAAGTCAAGGAGGATTGGCGCAACAATCCTTCTATGTTAAACGAATTGGGGTACTCCAACCGGCGCAAATAATTTTGTTGTATATAACGGTGTCTTTTTACGCAAACTTAGTCCAAGGAGGTTTGCATGAAAGACACCGTTTGGAAGTTGTTTCGTGAAACGGGAAACCCCGTTTATTACCTGCTCTACAAGGAATTAACAGAAGATGGACGTTTCGACAAAGGGCATAGTCCTAACGGCAACGGACTACAAAGAAAACGATAAATTAATTTCGCTTTATTCCCTCGAATACGGCAAAATTACCGTACACGCCAAAGGTATTCGCAAAGGCAATGCCAAACTGAAGTTTGCTGCAGATCAATTTTGCTTCGGTCAGTATGAACTTTCAAAACTGGATGATTTTTTCACTTTGAAAACTTGCGATCAATTGGAAAGCTTCTATGCTCTGCGAGAGGATGTTATGACGTATTATTCGGCATGTACCGTTGCCGAATGTTTGAGTAATTACACAGAGGAAGGACAGTCGGAACCGAATATTTTCATTGAGACGCTCAAAGCCTTTTCTTCTCTAACAGACGGAGTTGAACCGTTGTTGGTAACGTTAAGATATCTTCTTGAATTTTTACGTATACAGGGACTTGAGCTGCAATTTGACAGCTGCGTCTCTTGCGGAAGCAAACCGTCCAAATACTTTCTTGATTTGCAGCGCGGTGGAATAGTGTGCGATTTGTGTCGTGCTGCCGACAGTTTACCGATATCTTTGCGTGCTGTTGCCGCCTGTAAAATGGTTGACTCGATGCCCTACGACAAACTTAAAAATTTAAATTTTACACTGGAAGTATTGAAAGATTCTTTGCATGTGGTTTACCGTTATATATCTCACGGATTTTCGCCGCTTAAGAGCTTGAACGAACTGTTGCGGCTTTAAATCACAATTATTTATTATTAAATAAAGATTTTTGTTTATTATTTGTAAATGTCAAGAGTAAATGCGAAAAAAAGTTAAAAATTTTTTTGAAGTCGTATAATATGGAAAGAGACAGCCCCTGCCTTGCAAGGCAGGGGCTGTCTCTGTGTAAATAAATGAGCTGCAAGCCAAGATGAAAGCAAAAA
>CANRHP010000028.1 GCA_947630455.1 uncultured Clostridia bacterium | reverse complement strand
CCGTTGCCCGCAAGCTTTACGCCGCGCTCGTAGTCTATCAAGCCCAGATCCTTGCACAGATCCACATGGTTTTTGAAGGGAAAGTCAAATTGGGGTTTTGTGCCGAAGGTTTTTATTGGTTTGTTGTTTTCTTTGCCGCCCGCAAGCAGATCCTCATCGGGAAGGTTAGGCAAACGCAAAAGAAAATCGCGTATTTGTGCGTTCACTTCATCGAGCTGTTTGTCCTGTTCGGCAATTTTATCGCCGAGAGCTTTCATCTCCACAATGGTTGCGGATACGTCAAGCCCCTGTTTTTTGAGCTTGGGTATTTCTGCCGACACCTTGTTGCGCTGTGCCTTCATCGCTTCGGTATCGGCTATCAACGCCTTGCGCTGTTCGTCAAGCTTGAGGAACGGGGCAAAGTCAATGTCCTTGCCACGTTTGAGATAGCGGGCGCGTACCGCCTCGGCGTCTTGTCTTATCAAATTTACATCGATCATTGTATTGTACCTCTTTGTTGAGATATGGTTTGCCGAGCAAACCGTTCACAGGATATTTTAGCACACATATATGATATTTGCAATTATTTGATGCAAAAGTTGCCTGTCTTTGATGAATTTAAAGTTTTTTTATTCTTATTATCCATTATCGGCGCGGCGATTGTTGCTATAATCGTATTTGTATGTTACAATTTAATAAACACATCAAATATATTTCGGAGGTGCCGTATGGAAGCCCAACAGACATCCTCGCCGACGCTTACAACACGCGAGTCGGTCAGCCCCTATCTCAGCCGAAAGCTGAGCGTATTGTCCTTTGTGGCTATGGTGTGCGTGGTGTTCATTCACGCCTACAACTACACTGATACATTTTTGCAGCCCACTACAATGATAAGCGAAGGATTTCATCCCGGCGCAATGGTACAATTTTTGATAAGCAATGCGCTGGCTCGTTTTGCCACGCCGCTGTTTTTTTGCCATATCGGGCTATTTGTTTTTTGTCGCGTTTCGCAAGCTTACCTTCAAGGGCTATTTGGTCAAGTTGGGTAAGAGGACGCGCACGTTGCTTATACCTTATATCTTTTGGGTAGGAATTTGGACGGGAATAGCCGCGCTGATCGTTTTGGGCACGGGCGATTTCTTTTCCATACTCAGCGAAAAGACGGGCGGTCTGTTCGGCGGCGAGTGGTGGCAATTTTTCACAAATCCAGTGCCCTTCCAAGCTTGGTACATTTTGGATCTTTTCAAGCTGGTGCTGGTTTCGCCGATAGTATACGTTGCCGTGCGCTATCTCAGGTGGGGCGCGCCTCTGCTTGCGGCGGTGCCGTGGGTGATTGATTTTTCCATACCATATTTCGTAAACTGCGATGGCTTACTGTTTTTTACTTTGGGAGCCTATTTCGCCGTGCGTAATATCAACTTCCCCGGCAAGGAAGGATCTGTCAAGCGCGGCGCACTGCGCTACATTATTCCATCCGTATGGGCGGCGCTTTGTGTGGCATACACTGTGTTGTCGGCTGTCGGTCAAAGTATAAATCTGCATTGGGCGGTGCTTATGGCGTTGTACAAGCTGTGCGCGCCGTTGGGAGTTTGCTCGGTGTATCTGCTGTACGACATGCTCTCCGACAAGGTAAAAGACAGTCGCTTCCTTTCCGTCGTTACGTCGGGCACGTTTTTCGTGTATATTCTGCACGAGCCGTTGCAGCACATGGCGTTTCAGACCGTGCTGAAATACACTCAAGCGAATTGGGCGCATATGTTGTGCTATTTTTTGCTGCCGCCTATTCTCATCGCTGCGGCGGTGGGGCTGTCCGTCGGAATTCGCAAGCTCAGTCCCAAGCTGCACGCATTTTTGACGGGCGGAAGATAATGTGTCCGGCAAACCTGTTTGAAGCGAGCATTTCAATAAACGCATAGCATAGATCGCTTTTGATGTGTGAATATGCGCACTTGCGCACCTGTGAATATTTCGCTATGCAGTGATGAAATAATTTTGTGCTTGATCAGAGTATTTCATCTTGTGTACAGCACGCTAAACAAAGTATTGTTGTGCGGCTGAATTTTGCTTTTAAAAAGTAGGATTTTTCTTATTTTGATTTTTGACTTAGATATAAAAAGGCAGACCTCTCAAACAGAGGTCTGCCAGTTTTTTAGTGTATTACAATGTTTTTTCCGAATCCGTCAAGCCTAAAAAGTAATCCGCAGACACGCCAAACGCTTGCGCCATGCGTTTGAGCATGTCGTAGCCGGGTTTGGCTTTGCCCTTCAACCATTCGCTCACCTGGCTTTGATGAATATTCATTTCCAATGCAAACGCCGTTTGAGTCAAGTTGTGGCGCAACAAAAATTCTTGCAAAATTTCTTCGAATTTCGTGTCCATAGTGAAATTATATAGAATTTTCTATGCGCCCGCCCTTTTTATAGAAAATTCTATGAGTACTTTGTCTTTACATTGTGTATAGAAAATTCTATGTTTATGCTTGGCATATAGAAAATTCTATGATAGTATATCAACGCAAAATGGGATATTGTTTCGGCAATGGCATTGTCGAGGAAAAAGTATCGACATTTTGACTGAATTCGAGAGGAAAAATTATGGAAAAACATCAATTGATTTGCGGCAAAGAATATGGCACAAACGCGAAAAAAATTTATTTGAATTGCTGTTGCGATTTCGGATGGGATATTGCTCAATCAAGCAGATTTGCACAGCAACAGCCGCTGTACGGCTTTTGCGCCGACAGCAGCAGAACAAAAGACGTATGGTTTGTATGTCACAGCAATTTGTATTCCGACAAATTTGTCGCGGGATCGGACGGCGAAATGCATCATCGCAACTTTGTGTACACGGACGAAATGGGCAGAATGGTGCAAATTGACGAATATCAGCCGAACGAGCCTTATCCGGAGATTGTATTTCCCTTGCGCGACCGTATCACATTTGTAAAGAATAAAAAAGGTCAATATGTTTTTGCCGGGACGTTTCGTTGCGCGCAGCCAATGTCGCGCTGTTGTGAAAGAAGTTTTTATAAAATAGCCAACGACTATCCCAATAGAAGATAGTCGAAGGTATAATAGGAGAGTAGTATGTGGAACGAACGTCATGCCTTGAATTTAGTTACTGTAAACAACAGATTTGCGAGAATGATAACGTTGAATTTTATTTCGCTTATAATGTCCGCAATCATTCTTGCCGGATGGATGGTATTGTGTTTTTTTGCTTTATTTGTGGGTTATATGGTCGAAAATTGGTGGTACGTATTAGTTATCATAATTCCATATAGTTTTGGATTGTTTAGTTCGAGTCATTGTTACGGAAAGTCAAAACGGTATTATTATTACGATTACGACCCGGTCAAGCACGCCGATAGCAATGAAAAAACAATAAATATCGCCGCGAACTTAATGTGGAACTCTTGGTCCAACAAAGCTGCTTCCGGTATGTTCATAGCTACAGATGTCATTATTAGTTACAGTCTGTTTGAAATTATCGCAACGATCGCTAGCGCCTTTATGGTATGGGCGAATATGGAGGCAATACAGATATGCATGGAATTTGGCATTCAAGAGGAATTGAGCATTGCCCTGATTGTAATCACCGTTGTTTTGTTAATTACATCACGGGTTTTGACTTGGGTGGGCACGGGTTTGCTTGCTCAAAATTGCCAATGTATCGAACGGGAATACAATCTGATAATGGCCGATCGCAAACGGGAAGAAGCAGCCGAACAAAAACTCGTTGACCAATCGCGAAGAATGGCGGCCGACGTCAAGCAACTTTTATCGCAAAGCGGATTCAAATTTTTCCTCAAATATTATCCACAGCTTGTCAGAGTGGGCGTGAGAGACGTTGTTGTGGAAGAGGATTATTCTCCTACGGAAATAACAGAGCGTTTGAAAGCCGCAAAAAAACTGATCGACAGCGGTCTTGCCGCTGCGGCGGCACAGCATATTCTTGAAAAGTTTTCCGATCTGCTAACTTCGGAAGAAAAAGAACTTGCATTGCGAATCGCAGGGTAAAGGATATCGGCAAAAGAGTAAAAATAAACTTTTGAGAGAGTGTTGTTGCGCTAAACAGCACTCTTTTTGAATGAGTTGCATTCGCAATGTGGATTTTATGAGTTGCAAACGTTCTGTTTTTTACTCGGTAGTTAATATTTTTGGACAATATCCGCTTGTTACATAAGACGTTTTGTGATAGAATAGATTAGAATAATCCGATTGCGACGTTTTGTACCAACTTCTCGACGGAATTTGGCAGAGCGGGACGCCGCAACAAACGCGAGGTAACTCTATGCAACTCAAGGTTTACAACACGCTCACGCGCAAAAAGGAAGATTTTGTGCCTATCAAACCCGGTCAGGCGGGCATTTACACCTGCGGACCGACGGTATACAAGTATGCTACCATCGGCAATATGCGCGCGTATATTTTTATGGATGAGCTGAGGCGCGTGTTAGAGTACGACGGCTTCAAGGTAAAGCAAGTAATGAACATCACCGACGTGGGACATCTGGTTTCCGATGCCGACGACGGTGAGGACAAGATGGAAAAGTCCGCGCACGAAACGGGCAAAACACCGTTGGAGATTGCCGCGTTTTACACGGAGCAATTCTTCAAGGATATGGATGCGCTAAACATCAAACGTCCCACGGTGTGTCCCAGAGCCACGGAAAATATACCCGAAATGATAGCGATCGTGCAAGCGCTTCTCGACAAGGGTTATGCCTACGAGACGGAGGACGGCATATATTTTTCGGTGGAGAAATTTCCCGACTACGGCAAGCTGTCCGGCGTCAATCTGGAAGAGCAGCGTCACGGCGCGCGCGTGGAGGTGAACGATTTCAAGCGGCACCCCATCGACTTTGCATTGTGGAAGAAGGCTCAACCCAACCACCTGCAACAGTGGGACAGCCCTTGGGGGCGCGGTTTCCCCGGTTGGCACATAGAGTGTACCGCCATGAGTAAAAAGTACCTCGGCGAGGTGTTCGATATTCACACGGGCGGCGTGGATCACATTCCCATACATCACGAAAACGAAATAGCGCAAGCCGAGTGTTGGTTGGGGCACAAGGCAGTAAACTATTGGATGCACAATGAATTTATGCTTATCGACGGCGGCAAAATGAGCAAGTCTCTCGGCAACACCTACACGGTGGACGACATCGTCGCGCGCGGATACAGGCCTGTGGAGTTTCGCTATTTCTGTCTCAACGTGCAATATCACCAAAAGATCAATTTCACTTGGGAGGCGCTTGCGTCCTCCAAAACTGCTTATGACAAGCTGTGCGCGCAGCTTTGGGCGCATAAATGCAGCGATATGCTCACCGATCCCACTTTACTCAGTACGTTTAAGGAAAAGTTCGAACTTGCGATCAACGACGATCTCAATGTGCCGCTTGCGCTCGGAGTACTGTGGTCGCTTGTAAAGCTGCCCAAGTCGGTTGACGTGTACAAGCTTGCGCTGTGCTTCGACAAGGTTTTTGCGTTGGATTTGGACAAGGTGACCGCTCCCAAAGAGGAAAAAATAGATGTCCCCGAGGAAGTAAAGGCGCTTGCGGACGCGCGTTTTGCCGCCCGTAAGGCGAAAAATTGGGCGGAAAGCGACCGCTTGCGCGAGCAGATAGCCACTCTGGGCTTTGCCGTCAAGGATACTGCCGACGGTTACGAACTCAGTAAAAAATAGTGCTGAAGGTTATCGACAGTATTCCTCTTGCATATTGTAATGCAAGAGGAATTTTTATGGCGGAAAAAACATTGCAGCAGTATATCAGCTTTGATAACAGTGTGCTGACGATCAAAGGAATCAAACAGGTCGTGGAAATCGGCGAAAGGCAAGCGACATTTAAGCTGGAGGGAGATACGCTCACGGTCAGAGGAAGTGGCCTCAATGTAATAAAGCTGGACAGAGAGCAGGGGGTGGTTTTGCTTGAAGTAAAAACGTTAACTTCTCTCGTGTGGCGCCAAGGAGGACTTTCACTCAAGGGGTTGCTGCGTTGACGTTGGGCGCGGGCGTCGAACAATTGTATGTATTCGCGGTGTTTTGGGCGCTTGGAATAGGATTATCTCTGATATTTCTTTTTTTCGAAGGACTGTTGCAGACGCGTTTTGCCGCCTGCATATTCGATGTGTTGTTCGGTGCGTTTGCGATATGGGTAATTTGGAAAGTAAACCTTGACGTCAACAACGGCGAGGTACGCACCTTTCTTTATATAGCGTTGGTGTTGGGCTGCGCAACTACCGTTCTCACTTGCAAAACTACGCTTGACAAACTTTCGGCAATGTTGTATACTTGGCTTACTAAAGGTTTGGCGGCGCAGCATGAGCAGAATTTTTTACAGAAAATCAACGTCGATAGCATTCGTAGCGGCAATGCTGATACTGGTATTGCTGGTGTGCATGCTGTTGGTAACGCTGATGCAGATGAGTTCGCTCAAACAGCGGGCAGAAAAGCTGAACGAAATGATCGCCGCCGCAAGACAAGACGAGCAAAAGCTTCAGGAGCTCATCGATTATCTCAAAACGGACGATTACGTAAGAGAATGGGCAGAAAATCACAATCGCATAAACAGCGATGATATCACTTGGCTCAACGATCACATTCCTAAAAATTAAACTTAGCAATCGGCCTCTCACGGTTGTCGTGAGGGACTTTTTGTTTGCGGCAGTCGACAGAAATTCAGCATATTGCAGCAACACACAACAAAAACAACAATGTCAAAAAAACATCCTAAACTTGCGAGTAAATTTATGATAGGCGCGGCGATAGCCTTTTACGGCAAGCCAAAATTTGCCAAAAAAGCCAAATTGAGCGGCGGCGAAGTGTTTAAGTATCTCAAGCCGCCCTATATAATTGTGGCAAATCATGCAAGCTTTGCCGACGTTGGCGGAATTATCATGTCCCTGTATCCCACATGCGCAAGCTTTGTGATTTCCGTTACACAGATGATGCAGTGGCCCTCCGGTATAAAGTACATGGGTATGCTGCCAAAAAAGCAGTTTACTGTCGATACGTCTCTTGTTCGAGACATCAAATATGTGCTGAGCAAGGGCAGACCGGTTGTTATTTATCCCGAAGGGAAGCTGTCGGTGGTAGGTACGCCGAATATTATTAAACCCGCCATTGCCAAACTGGTAAAATTGTTGAAGGTGCCCCTCGTCACAGTACGTTTCAACGGCAACTATTTGTACAGTCCGCGTTGGACGAAGCTCACCCGCAAGGTTCCGGTAAGAATGGACGTAAAGCTGGCAGTGTCGCAGGAGGAGGTAGATACGATTACTGCTGCGGAAATTTACAACAGGATCGTTGCCAATCTCGCTTGCGACGACTACTCCTATCAAAAAGAAAACGGCATAGAAATTGACGATCCGCAGCTTGTGGAGGGCTTGGAAGGCATATTGTACAAATGCCCCGAGTGCGGTGAGGAATTTGCAATGACTGCTCACGGCAATGAGCTCAAATGCAGCAAATGCGGCATGACCGTTTGTCAAAACAAGCTCGGAGAGCTGGAGGGTGGCAAATTTAACAAGGTTACCGATTGGTACAATTGGCAGGCCAAGTGTGTGGCAGACGAGCTGTCGTCCGACGATTACTTGTTAGAAGAACAATTCCGTGCGGAAAAGCTGGTCGGTAAAAAGTATGTCGATATGGGTGCCGCAACGCTGACGCACGATAAGGGAGGAATTACCGTTTGTTTCGGCGGCAATTCCGTTCATTACAAAGCGGGGGCATTGTACACCTTGTCCTTCAACAACGATTATGTCTATCTTCCCACTTCGGAGGCGGTGTACCGATTTAGACGGCTTGCCGATTTGGGCTGTACGACTAAACTCAATCTTGCTGTGGAGCAGCAAACGCTGCTTATTGAGCAATCCAAGTAAATTGACACAATTGACGGATTTGGCATTGAGTCTACCGACCACACGTGCGGCGGTCGTTTGTTTGCTGCTGCGCAACGTATGCGCAATCTATGGTTAAGTAAATAACTTTTAAGATATCGACTTCATAGGCAAAAGTCGATTTTTTTATACTACGTAAACTGACATTCGGTTTCTCCGTGGCGGACCGCAACTGCGGCTCGGGTCCGTGATTGCGGAGTTTGGGTGAAAACTTTCGGTCTGATTATTTTATCATCAAAGTTGTTTTTTCATTTTCGTTTGTTAACGAAATGTTTTCCGTCAAATTTTTTATGATTTATGTCAAAAACAGTTTACAATTCCGTTGAATAATGGTAAAGTATTTGCGCTAATATACAAGTGTTTATTGGTCGGATTATTTTTACGGCAATAGGGTACAATTATTTTACTCAAAGGTGGCTAAATGGGAAAGTATAAAAAATGTCCGCGATGCGAGCTGAATTATATTTTGCAGGATGAAGATATGTGCGATGTGTGCAAGTCCGAATTGGGCTTGGACAGCAAGATCGTTCTGTTGGATGATATAATAGACGATGACGAGCCGCTCAAGCTCTGTCCTGTTTGCAAAACCTCCTATATAGGTATGGATGAGGAAATGTGTGAAAATTGTCTTGCCAATTACAAGCATAACGAGGATACGGAGCTGGATGACGACAATGACGATTGGCGGACATATCTGGACGACGAGGATACCAAGGATGCGGGGGAGGAGGATATTATTCCCCTTGAAGAGTTGGAAAACGACGAGGATTTCGACGACGAGGAATTTGAAGACGAGGAAAATATTGATACGGAATTGGAAGATTATCCGGACGACCTCAACGACGATTACGACGTGGACTACGAAGATGACGATTCCGGCGAATATTCCGACGACGAAGAGGACGATTCCGAAGAGGATGAAGAGTAACAAGCCTTGTATGCCCGACGCTTTGTGCGTCGGGTTTTTCAATTGCGGCAGTGCGGCGGAGGCGAGACAAAGGTATATTTTTACATTTATTTGAGCATACTTTTTTCCGAAGCTTTACATCGGAGGCGTGTATGAAAAGGTTAGACGTAGATGAGGCTAAAAATATTGTAAATCGACTTTTGGGACACAATGTAGATGTTCGTCTCAACAGGGGACGCAACAAAATTCGTCATTACAAGGGGGTTTTGACCGAAGCACATTCCAACGTGTTTGTGATTAAGCTTGCCGACGATCTGTTTGATAGAATCAGCTGCAGTTATGTGGATCTCATCTGCGGGGAGCTGGTAATTCGTCCTCAAGCGTAAGCTTACACGGCAGAGACAATTGCAGTATTCAATTGAGTTCGACTAAACTCTACATTTTTATTATCTTTTCGCAGCTAACATTTTGTCGCTGCGTTTTTTTTGGTCTAACATGCTTCTAAACCCCGTATATTACAATGAAATCAAACAAAATTTTTGCGTGGGGGTAACGAGTCAATGCAATTTTCCAACCTAACCTGTCTAAGTCGCCGTTTTGTCGGAAAGCTTCAAACAGCGGAAAGCGTGCGCATATCTGTAAAAACGGACATTACCGAGGTGCTGTCTGTGGGGGTTGACAGCGTCGTCAATTCCTACGAGGCGAGTCGCGGTGAGGTGTCTTTTTATGGCAAAACCAATGTCAAGCTGTTGTATTCAGACGGCACGACCGTATCGGGGCAAAGCTACAATGCCGATTTCACCGCAACCCTGCAGGCGGATATATTGGATACGGACAGCAAGCTTACTTTCGATGTGAACACGGTGGAGACCAAAGTGGAAACCAGCGCCAATACGGCAACGTTGACTATATTGTTGGAGGTTGCCGCTTACGCATATATTGCCGAGAGCGTTCCCTGTTTGGATCGGTCGGAAAACGTGTTTTGTCAGACGGAAAACGTAGAGTATCTGCAATCTGCGGAAATTTATCAGCTTCCTTTGATCGTGGATGAGGAGCTGAATGCTACTCGAAACATAACAACGGTACTGCTTGCCGAAAGTAAATTGTGCACAGGTGAGTACACATTGAAGGATGGCGTCCTGCATATTTCGGGGGATGCGGCTGTAAGGTTTACTTACGTATCCGACGGAGCGATAGTTACCGATACGCTGCCATTCTCTTTTGATAGAGAATTGGATGCTGCGGGAATAGACGCCGATAGCCAACTGCGGATAAATATTTTTGTCAAAAACACCAAAGTCCGTCTCAATATTACCGAGGAAGAGCCGAACACCGTATTTTCCGTTGAGATTTCGGCAGGCGTAAGAGTGGAAGCGACAAAGATAGGCTCTTGCGATATTGTCAATGACGCTTACGGAACCGACTGCGATTATATTTTTGAACGTAAGAGCGTCACAACCACGGTGCCGTGCGGCAGTACGGTGGAGCGTAAACATATTACTTCAAGTCTGCCGCTCGAACCGGGCAAAGCTCCTGTTTCGGCAGTAAATGCCACTGCGACGGTAACTCAGTGTACATCCTTTGAAAGGCGAGCAGAGATACAGGGCTTGATACAGGCAACAGTGCTGTATGTAACAGATTCCGGAACATCAAGCGAACAGTTGGAGCTGCCCTTTTCGGAAACGGTAAACGTCGACTACCTGATGCCGGCTTGCCGCAGCTTTGCCACGGCAGTTGTTACCGACATTACGGTCAAGGATGTGGGAGGTCTGCAGGCTGATGCGGAATTATGCTTCACCGTAGAAAGTGAGCGAGATATTTTCTGTTCGGTGATCGTTGCTGCCGACGAACAGCCTTTTGACAAAACCGCTTTGCCTGCAATCGAGGTTTGTCTTGCACACAAAGGCGAAACGCTGTGGCAGCTTTGCAAGGGCTTGCACATGTCAGAGGAGGATCTGCTGGCTACCAATCCCGAAATCACCAATCCGTTGGAGGCGGACGCGCGAATAGTTATTTTTAATAAAATATAATATATGTAAAATTCTTAAATCCGAACGCGCCGAATGTTGAAATTCGAGCGCGTTTGTGCTACAATGTCAAAGTGAAAGTTCGAGTTTATGCAAAACTTAATCTTACGTTGGCTGTCGGCAAGCGGCAGGGAAAGTTTCATCCGATAGACAGTATCGTAACATCCGTGGACGTATTCGACACCGTGAGCGTTGTCGCGGGCAGCAATGAAGTAAGCGTAACGTGTGATGTAAAAATTCCCGATGAAAGCAATTCCTCCTATCTCGCCGCGGTTGCGTTTCGAGAAACGTTCAAGGTTCCCGGCGTTGCAATTTACATAAATAAGGGTATTCCCGTAGGCGCCGGAATGGGAGGTTCATCCGCAGACGCGGCGGCAGTAGTCTATTGCATGTGTAAGCTTTTCGGTGTCGATATAAACTCGTCGGCAGTACACGAAATTTGTGCCCGATTGGGAAGCGACATCAATTTTATGCTGCATGGCGGGCTTGCGCGTATGCGTGGCAAAGGAGACGACCTGTTATTTTACAAAATGAATAAACCGCTGTATTTTGCGTTGACAACCTTTGATGTGCAAATGAGCACCGCCGAAGTGTACTCGGCTTTTGACAAATATTCTATTGTCTCCCAAAACCCTCAAATTGACGTTAACTCGATATTAACGCAATTGTTATCCGACGTCGTTGCCTTGCCTGTTTGCCGCAACGATTTGCAGCAAGCCGCACAAGCCCTCAACGGCTATGCAAAGGATTATGTTTCCTACACGCGCGCTCAACAATGGATTGGCTGCATGACGGGCAGCGGGAGCGCTTATTTTAGTTTGTTCGCCGATAGTGATCAAGCGCAGCGTGCTGTTCGACAACTCAACGCCGAGGGATATAACTCCCGATTTTGTTTGTCGGTTCCGTTCGGAATACAGGAAATATCATAAACAATGCTGTTTCCACAGCCTGTCGTCATTCGGACTTTTGCTTTGTGGAAAAACCGACGGTTGATATGGATTCGACATTATACCTTCAAAGCCGCGCAAAAAAGCGCGGCTTTCCGTTTTGCACATGCCGAAAAGCGTCAACAACAGTAGCGCAAGATTCATTTGTGAGGTGTGCTATGAAAAAAATTATCGTGGCTGTTGTGATTTTATTTGTGCTGATCGCCGTTATTGTTGCGGTTCCTGCCGGCAAAAGCAGCTCCGAATTTTTACGTATACATATCCGTGCCGACAGCAACAATACTGCGGATCAAAATGTCAAATACGCCGTAAAGTCTGCAGTTGTGGACTATCTAACTCCTTATCTTGCCAATGTGCACAGCAAAAGAGAGGCTATGAACGCTGTAAAGGCGCAGCTTGGCGAAATTGAAAAAGTGTGTGATAAAGTACTTGCTGCAAACGGATTTCAGTATACATCCACTGCCAAGCTATGTCAGGAACAGTTTCCGGATCGTACCTACGGAGAGCTTACGTTGGAGCAAGGCGTTTACGACGCACTGATAATAAATTTAGGCAGCGGCAGCGGCAACAATTGGTGGTGTGTGGTTTATCCTCCCTTGTGTTTTGTGAACGGCGAGTCCAACGGGACGAATCAAATTGTTTACAAGTCAAAGCTGATGGAAATCATAAACGAATGGAGAACCTCGCAGGGCAAGTAATATTTTTGTTTTTGATGCTGTCGTTATTTAGTCCAAAGCTCTTATTGACGAAATGCCTTCGGTAATTGATTTCGGAGGCATTTTTAGTTATTAAAAAAGATATTTAATAATGTTCTTTATTTTTACGCACAGCTGTGTTATAATATATCCAAACAAAGCCTGCCCGTTTGGGTCGGGAGGAAGCATGAAGAAAAAGTTTTCGTTTACAGCTGTTTTGTTGGGTATTGTCGCAGTCGTTGTATGCGGCGCATTACTGCTTGTGTTGTTCAACAGCGTTTTCCGTGCCATCACAGGGCAATCGTTGCCCTGGTGGGCGTATATTGTTGCAACGTGTATATACGCGCTGATTGTTTATTTGGTTTATCTTTTGGTGCAAATACGTTTTCAGCGTTTCGATCGGATGCTTTCGCGTGAAGGCTTTCATACGGACAAGCGCTACGAGGCGGATGGACAGACGCTGTGCATAGATTTTGATGGCAAGCGCATTGCCGACACCTATTTGTCTACAAAGCAGCTGATATCGTTTGAAGAAATTGTAGGCTGTCGAGTTGAAACCTACCAAAACGGCAGCAGGCAAATATTGCCCGACGACAGACGTTACCTCAATTTGGTGTTGACCGTCGTCAAAGATGATCCCACGCCCGATCATCCCTACCTCTATCTTGCTATGTTCGAGATAGAAGTGGCGGCAGAGGATGTGCCGGAAATTCCCGATGTCAACGAAGAATTAGTGACCAAGTATCCCGAGTTGAAGCCGCTTTATGACCTCAAACAGGATGTGCTCAGGATTTTGGAGATAAACAAATCCGGCTCGGCGACGGCTGCGAAGTGATGTATGAATAAGAATTTCAAGCGTTTTTGTTTGATAGCAGCTGCAGGGCTTGCTGCATCGGAGATCATCCTTACCGTTGTGCATTTTGTACTTCGCTCTGACGGCGAAGGCTTGCCCTGGTGGGCGTTTGTTTTACTTGCGGCGCTTTACATTACTTTTACGGTTGTGGGCGTATGTTTGTATTTCAGGCTGCAGGCTGCATCCGAGGACAATTTCGAGCACAAATTATATGCGGCAAATTTCGACATACAACGTAGGTACCGGCTTAGCAATTATACGGCGACATTTGATGTCTGTATCGACTTTGACAGCAAGCGCTTTGCCTGCAATTTATTGTACAAGGATATCATTCCTTTTTCACGTATCGCCAACTG
>CANRHP010000027.1 GCA_947630455.1 uncultured Clostridia bacterium | reverse complement strand
ACACCTTGCCGCCCTCTATCTTGCCCTTGAAGATGTTGATAGGAGGCGTGCCGAGGAAGTTGGCAACAAACAAGTTGTTTGGATCGTCGTAAATAAATTGCGGTTCGCCGATCTGCTGCACTACGCCCAACTTCATAACAACCATGATATCGCAAATACTCATTGCTTCTTCCTGGTCGTGGGTGACAAATACAGTGGTGATGCCCGTTTCGCGCTGAATACGCTTGATCTCCTCCCGCGTTTGCAAACGCAGACGTGCGTCCAGGTTGGAGAGGGGCTCGTCCAAAAGCAAGACATTCGGCATCTTGACAAGCGCGCGGGCAATCGCTACACGCTGCTGCTGTCCGCCGGACAATTCGTTTGGCTTGCGCGCCATAAGATCCTCGATCTGCACCAAACGCGCAGCATCGAGAGCGCGGGCATTGCCTTCTTCTTTTTTGATACGCATGTTGTCCAACGGGAAACGAATGTTCTGTTCCACCGTCATATGCGGGTACAGGGCGTAGTTCTGAAATACCAAGCCGATACCGCGCTTTTCGGCGGCAAGGGTCGTGACGTCCTGGTCGTCAAAAAGGATCTTGCCGGAGGAAGGACTTTCCAGACCGCTAAGCATAAACAACGTGGTCGATTTGCCGCAGCCGGAAGGTCCCAACAGACCCACCAATTTACCGGAGGGAATCTCGATGTTCATGTCCTCTACGGCATGAACCGCTTCTCCGCCCTTGTTTCTGCTGGGGAAGATCTTTGTCAGATGTTGAATAGATATTCTCATAAGCGTTGTACCTCTCGCTTTAATTATTTTCTGTATTTTGCTCGGACTGTTCGTCCGTTGCCTGAGCCGACTCTTGTTCCGCTTTGCGGCGTACTATCTTGATCGTCTTGTCCATGCGGTAGCCCTCAACCTCGAGGTTGTCGGGTAAATCGACGGGAGCGTAATCGCGGTTGATATCAATGAAGGGATTGACGTATACGCCCGCCTTTATTCGCTGCGTCGAGGTGTAGTTTTCCGCCTTCAACAATGTAAATTTAACTTCCGCAGCGCTGTTGGTATATTTTATCTCTACGCTTCCGTTGAAATCCGGCACTTCGGTCGTATCCAACGACAGCGTAACCATACTGTAATAATCGTGTCCGAATACCTCTTCCTTTTTGGGAGGCTTTTTTTCCTTGTGGGGTATCCTGCATACTTTGAACAGAAACCACTTAAAAAATTTGATGATGTAGAAGTTGCCGAGCAGAAAATCTCCTACAATGTAGATAACTACAAAATAAATGATTATTATAGGTATCGCACGTCTGTCGGCTATTTTTTGTATCTCGCTATGCACAGCGATGTACGCTTCGGAATCTACGCTGTTGATTTGGTAATCGGGATACCGCTCGACATTGCTTCTGAATTCTTTCAAAAGATCGCCGATCCTACCGTCCAACACAGAGGTGTTCGGATTTGGCTCGTAGTAGCCTTCGATCGTTTGGTTGTACTCGGGAAGCTTTTCAAAGCAATCAAAAAATTCACTTTGAAAGTCGAGCTCCAAATCGGAGGCAATCCTGTGCGCAGTGCCGCTGCTGTCGATAACGTCTATAGCCTTGACGGAATCGACGTCACGTTGATTGATATCAAGTATGATAAAATTGTTGCGCGCTATGGTTGCAATACCGTCGAGCTTGCCGTCGCCGTTGTCGTCATAGTTGAGCAATTCCACCGTCTTTGCAGTTCCGTCAAGCTGAGTGATAAGCAGTTTGGTGGCGTTGTTATCCCTGCTGTACGTTTCGTACTGAGGAGCGTACACAAAGCCTATGTAGCTTTTGTACAGCATTTTCTCTCTGAGTTGTTCCGAAGAATCCTCTTCGTCGAAGGATACCGGACCGCCGACAATAATTATTCCCTCGTACAACAAAACCGCACCGCTTTCGGCAAACTCCTGCTTTTCCACAAGCGAGTTGTTGTTGATAAAAGCCGCTACGATCACCATTGCCTGATCGTACCTGCCGTCCACTATTGCGTCTTCTACATATTCAAAGGGTATATCGAACGTAGCAAAATACGATGGAATACCCAAAGCCAACACTATCCCGAACAGAAAAGTAAAAGCATAATAAATTATTTTTGCAAATAATCTACCGTGTTTCATATATTATCGGCCGTCTGCTCCGTTTACACCGATACGATCCGCGTCCTGCCGCTCGCCCTGCTCAACAGAGTCGGTATGCTGCTCCGAAACGTTTGCGGAGGCATCGGATGCCTGCGTATCGTCGCTTTTCGTTTTGTTCGCGTGAAATGCCGCTTCTCTCTTTTTAAGATTTTCGCGTTGCTCTTTGTATTGCTTTTTGTTGAATACCGGAATCAAAAAATATATTGCAACCGCTATAATGATAATAACAGCGATAACAATAAAAAATGCAATGTCCGTTCCGGGAAGATCATTGAGACCTAACAAACCGAGCATAAAATCCTCCAAAATTTTTTACCGTTCAAAAGGGCGTAAGTACCCTTATATATATTTTGCCAACAAAAATTATACCATTTCAAAAGGGGCAAGTCAATACCCAATTCGTGTATTTTTTTTTACTAAAAAGTACATTTTGCGCACACTGTCCGACCGCATTAAAAGGGTTAAAACACATATACAACATCCGCTATCCATTTAGCGGTGAACATTGTGACAAGACGACAAAAAAACAAGCACCCGAAAATAGATGCTTGTCAAAGTGTCAAAATCGCTGCAAATAACTGCGCCGTAAAAAGCGTGCAGAAGTACGTAGGCGTTTTTGCCTGCCAAAAGGTGCTTATGCTGTTAAATTGATTGCATTGTTGGGACATAATCACCTGTTACAATATCGCAGCCGTTATTACATCGGCAATAGACGGCAAATTGCGCAGTCGTAGAATACGCTTAACGATTATATCGTAATATATTTGTCCTTTTTTGTCAAACAAATTCGAGCATTTTTTGCTACTCAACGGTAACGGATTTTGCAAGGTGGCGCGGCTTGTCGACATCACGTCCCAAACCCTTCGCTGTGTAGTAGGCGAGCAGCTGCAAGGGTACTACGGACAATATGCCGCCTACCGACGGCCCGAGATCGGGCAGCAGCACGGGCGTTGCGTCTTTGAATTTATAGGGCGCGACGGAAATAACTTTCGCGCCGCGCGAGGTTACTTCCGTTATGGAAGAAGCCATCTTGTCCGTAAGCTCGGCGTCTGTGGATATTGCCACCACCGCCACCGACGGCTCCATGAGCGCCAGCGTGCCGTGTTTAAGTTCGCCCGCGGGATACGCCTCGCTGTGTATGTAACTGATCTCCTTCAATTTTAGACTACCTTCACAGGCAGTAGGATAGTCGACGGTGCGCCCGATATAAAACACGGAGCTGCAACGTTTGATTTGCTCGGCAATGTCGGCAATGGCAAAACAATTGTCTAATATATACTGAACGGCATCCGGCACCTCGTCCAATTCGGAGAGAAGCTTGCCATGCTGCATTTCCGATAAGGTTCCGCGCATACGTGCAATATCCGCAAGCAGCATGGTCAAAACCACAAGCTGACAGTTATATGCCTTGGTGCTTGCAACAGCGTATTCACTGCCGGCAAAAATGTTGACGGTATTTTCGCACACAAAGGTCAGCGAGGAGCTGCTCGTATTGGTGACGGCATACGTGCGTCCTCCACGATCCCTTACACGTTCGGCAGCCCTTACCGTATCTGCAGTTTCGCCGCTTTGACTGATAAACAACGCCAGCGTATTTTCATCCACGGGAAAGCTGTCATAAATAAATTCTCCGGCTACGACGGGCATGATATCCAAATTCAACCATTTTCGCGCCACAGCAGCCGCCTGTAAACCGCTGTTGTAGGCAGTACCGCAGCCGATAAGATAGACGCGTTTGATCTTGTTGACCGCAGTCGCGTCCAATTGCAAACCGCCGCTTTTTATGTATCCCTTTTTGGCAAGTCGAAGCTTGGCGGGAATTTCGAATATTTCCTTCAGCATAAAATCCCCTTCCGCTGTTTCCGCTTCGTCAAATTTGTCCACTGTAAAGAAGTGTATTTCCTTTTCATTGCCGGAGAGGTCGTAAAACCGCACATTCTCTGCCGAAAGCTCCACTACAGTATTGTCGGGAGCTACGGCAACGCGGCTTGCATAACGAGACAGGCATCGCACATCCGAGCATAGATAGATGCCATTTTCCGACATTCCCACCACAAGCGGACTTTTGTTTTTTATGGCATATAGCTTGCGCGTTTCCGTGCAGGTGACCGCAATTGCAAAAGAACCCTTGAGCAGCTTAGCTACAGTCAAAACCGTTTCAAACACATCGTCGCGGTACTCGCGGGCAAGCAAATGCGCAACAACTTCACTATCCGTCTGCGAGCTGAAACGTACGTCGGGCAGAGCGTGCTTCAATTCGCGATAATTTTCTATTATGCCGTTGTGCACTATGGCAAAACGTCCATCCTTCGATAAAAACGGATGTGCGTTTGCTGTGCATACCGTTCCATGCGTTGCCCAACGGGTGTGACCTATCGCTATGTCCGTTTCCTCCACTTTCGCGACCAGATCGACAAGAGCGGCAATTCGCCCTTCCGTTTTGTACACGTCCAAGCGGCTGCCTCTGTTAGCTGCAATTCCCGCCGAATCGTAACCGCGATATTCCAAAAGCTTTAGCGCCGTCAAGGTGTTGTTGACGGCGTTTTTTCCTATCATTCCGAAAATTCCGCACATAATCCGCTCCGATATTTACAGGTTAGTATATGTGCAACGATATAAAAAAGTGCCCGCTTGCATTGTGAGCAAGCGGACATGCCGTAGGGCGAATATCGCAACTGTTGTTGATGAATTGTTGCCAAACAGATCTTTTCGCGCAAAACGTATACTCGGCGACCTATCCGACGAAACTGCCGCCTTGACAGAGTTCGGACGACCTTGTCAATAAACGCCACTACCCAGCGCAGCCGCGATCACGATCACGTAGATCAAAACAGCAATGAAAGACAACGCCATTTCAACTATGGAAATAATCAATCCCGCAGTGGCAAGCCCCATTCCCTTTTCGCCGCTTTCGCGAATTTGCTTGCGAGCGATTATCGAACAGATAAGTCCCGCTATCGCAAGGATAAAGGACATAACAAAGCCGATGATAGCCATTGTATTGGTTTTCGGCTCCAAACCTTGTTTATGTCCTTCGGTAAGCACACCGCATTTGGGACAAACGACGGCTTGATCGTCAATCTCGCTTCCGCAATTTTTACAATACATAGTTTTTCCTCCGTATTTTTTATTTTTGTACAGTATACTCCCAACATACTGGGAAGTCAAGTATTTTTCCCACTATCGTGGGAAAATAACTGTATGATGAATAATATTACAATAGAAGGCGAGACAATGCCGAATGCCGCAAAAAGCGTATTTCCGGAGCGATTGAGGTCGCTTCGACAGGACAAAAACATAGGGCAGATACAGTTGGCAAAGGAACTCGACGTAGGCAAATCGGTGATAAGTTTGTGGGAACGGGGCGAATGTGAGCCTACCTTGTCCAAGTTAGTCGCCATAGCAAGCTATTTCGGCGTTTCTATAGATTATTTGGCAGGTTTGGAAAACTGAGCCGCAGTTTTTTTGCGATCATAACGTATAGCGCAACTCTATTTGTTTGACGGAGCGAAAACTTAGTTGTATAATTTTATATATTAAACAAATACAAACGGTCGCAAAAAGCGGCTTCGGAGAAAATATGACAAGACAGGATATACGTAATATTGCAATAATTGCTCACGTTGACCATGGCAAGACAACTCTTGTAGATCAGCTGCTGCGTCAAAGCGGTATTTTCCGCGCCAACGAGGCGGTTGTAGACAGAGTAATGGACAGCAATGATATCGAGCGCGAACGCGGCATAACAATACTTGCCAAAAACACCGCCGTGCACTACAACGGCGTAAAAATAAACATTGTGGACACCCCGGGACATGCCGATTTCGGCGGCGAGGTGGAGAGAACTCTCTCCATGGTGGACGGCGTTCTGCTGCTTGTAGACGCAATCGAGGGCTGTATGCCGCAGACACGCTATGTACTAAAAAAAGCATTGGCGTTAGGCAAAAAAGTGCTGGTAGTGATCAACAAGGTGGACAAGGGCGAATTTGACGAGCACGAATTGCGCGAACAAATAATGGAGCTGTTTATTGAGCTGGGCGCAACAGACGAGCAGTTTGATTTCAAGGTGATATATGCATCGGCAAAACAGGGCTGGGCAAGCGAAAGTCTGGACAAGCCGGGCGTTGACATGAAACCATTGTTGGACGCCATACTCAGCGAGATCCCTGCGCCCGAGGGTGTTGATGAAGACGGACTGCAGCTGCTGATATGCAATATCGACTACGACGAATACGTTGGACGTATAGGCATTGGTAAGGTCAACCGCGGAGAAATTTCCGTCGGTCAACCGGTGATACTCTGCCACCGCAACAACAGCTTCAACACCGCGAAGGTAACACGCTTGTACCAATTTGAAGGACTTAAACGCGTAGAATGCGAAAGCGGCTTTATGGGCGACATTGTTGCCGTAAACGGCATTGCCGACATGAACATAGGCGAAACGCTGTGCGATATCGACAAGGTGGAGCCGCTGCCCTTTGTGAGTATAGATGAGCCCACGGTAAGCATGCTGTTCAAGGTAAACGACAGCCCGTTTGCCGGACGTGAAGGTAAATACGTGACAAGCCGTCATCTTCGCGCGCGACTATTCCGAGAGGTAGAAACAAATGTCAGTATGCGAGTAGAAGAAACAGACAGCGCCGACTGCTTCAAGGTGTACGGCAGAGGTGAGCTGCATCTGTCTATCCTCATCGAAAATATGCGCCGCGAGGGTTACGAATTTGCAGTGTCGCGCCCTAAGGTTATAATGAAAGAAATAAAGGGTGTACTGTGCGAGCCTATCGAATATCTTGTAGTGGAGGTACCAGAGGCATACGTCGGTCCCGTAATGAATAAGTTGGGCATGCGCAAGGCAGAGCTCATAAACATGTCCCCTGACAACCAAGGCGGCACCAAACTGGAGTTCAAAATACCCAGCCGCGCGCTGTTCGGTTACCGCAGCGAGCTGTTGACGGACACAAAGGGCTTCGGCATTATGTCAAGTGTGCTTGACAGCTACGAACCCTACAAAGGGGACGTGCAGGAGCGCACACGCGGCAGTCTTGTATGCTGGGAGGACGGCGTCACCACCGCTTACGGTTTGTTCAACGCACAGGAGCGCTGCCGACTGTTTGTGGGTGTGGGCTTGCCCGTCTACGCAGGAATGATCGTGGGCGAGAACAGCCGCGAGGAGGACATTACTGTCAACGTATGCAAGACAAAGCACTTGACAAACAACCGCGCCAGTGGCTCAGACGAGGCGTTGAAGCTTACTCCGCCCACAGTGCTGAGCTTGGAACAGTGTTTGGAATTTATTGCCGACGATGAGCTTGTAGAAGTTACACCGCTGTCCATACGACTGAGAAAACAAATTTTGGATCACTCGGAGCGCATGCGTATTTGGGCAAGAAACAACAAAAAATAGACCCTGCTGTAGCGCATCTCCACGGCTTTTCTCAAGTATGACGCTGCTATACAAGTGATTTCAAATCAAAAAATCAAATAAACAAAAGAGTATTATACTGGGTTTTGTGCTGTAACAGAACTCAGTTTTTTCTAACAAAAAACGCTCAACCCTGTTGAGTGCTTTCAAATAAAAAAACGCAGTAGTTACCTGCGTTCGGAATACTCTTTCAATGCGCGCTGCAAGTCGCGTTCGGCGTCCTTTTTGGCGATGGCTTCCTTTTTGTCGTAGTCGCGTTTACCCTTCATCAAGGATACCTCCACCTTTACGAGGCTGTCCTTGAAATACATTTTTGTAGGTACAAGGGCATAGCCTTTTTCCTTGACCTTGCCAAGCATACGCATTATTTCCCGCTTGTGTGCAAGTAGCCGTCTGTCCCTGCGTGAGGCAACATTACTGTAGCTGCCTTTATCATAATTTTTTATATGGCAATTGACTAACACTAAATTGCCGTCCGTAATGCGGCAATAGGAATCGGCAAGGTTTACTTCGCCTTTTCTGAGCGATTTTACCTCGCATCCTATCAAATTTATACCGCACTCCAACGACTCAACCGCGTTGTATTCGTGAAATGCCTTTTTGTTTGTGGTTATCAATTTCATATATGCTGTTTACAAATGCGAACTGTCTTTTTCCAAAAGCTATTGTACGACATGGCAAAAAGCAGTTGTTACGCAGTTACAGTATCGACCTTCATCCAAAGAAATAGATTTGTCTCGCATAGTTTTTTTCGTACGGATATATTTAATTATTATTCTTATCCGACCGCATATCCTCTGTTTCCGACTGACTGTCGGCGCAGTTTTTTTCAGGGTTGTCCGTTTCGTCAATCTGAGTCGTCTTTGCGATATCCTTTTTATTTTTGCTGCGATTATGTTTAATATCCCCCAGCATCGTGACGGCGTCCAACAGCACGTACACCCAAAAGAGGGCAATCCAAACAAAAGAGGCTAAAGCCGGCCAACCGCTGCCGTCGGGCATTGCCGCCGGCAAAATGAGATCGGTAACAACATAACCAAGCACAGCCACCGACAATATGATCAATGCGGCAATGTTGGTTTTGGTTTTATCACGCTTTTTGATGGTTACTATTACATCGTAAAAAATAAGTATCAATCCTACTGCGGCAAACATTCCGCCGACCCACGGAAGGATTTTTTTCAACATCGCTATATTCCCTTCTTATCGTTTTGTTTAAGACACTCGAATGTAAAGCTCTGCACTATTTTGGAAAATACTGCAGAGAATACTAAAAACACACTTTTCGGTGTAGCTTTTATTCAAGTACATATTATAACTCAAAAGTAAACTTTAAGTCAACGAATTGCAAATAACGCAACTATTTACAATTCCTTTTTGCAGCCCGACTGTTTGACGCAAGATCAAAGTCGATTTTGCACGCCTGTTTGTTTACAGACGCCACGCGTATCAATATACTGTCGCCCAGACTGTAACGTACTGCTTCGCCCGCAAGACAAAAGCGTTCGGGATCATAAGTGAGATTGTCCCCCAATTGTTCAATGGGGATAAAGCCCTCAACAGTGTTGGGCAGTTCGGCATAAATGCCGCGTTCTGTGACGCCGGATATATTGGCTTCAAACACGCTGCCAACAAGGCGTAAAGCATACGCGCACTTTTTGACGTCTTGCGCCTTTCTTTCCGCTTCGTCTGCAAGCTTTTCGCGAACGCTTGCCTGTTTTGCCGCATCATAGCAGCATTCACAATAAAAGTTCATCGCTTTTTCCGTCATTTTGCCGTCAAGTGCCGTTTTTAATACACGGTGTACGGTGAGATCGGCGTAGCGCCTTATCGGCGAAGTGAAATGACAATAACAACGTGACGCCAGTCCGAAGTGACCTGTGTTTACGTCACTGTACTTTGCCTTTTGCATGGTACGCAGCATAACATCGTTGATAAGATTGAAGTATGGAGTCTGCTCAGCCTTTAACAGCGCCGCTTGCAGCACGGAATTGTGCATTTCACGTGTGCGGCGAACGTTTATACCCAGCCCCTGCAGCAGCGCAAAAAGCGCATTGAGCTTGTTTTCATCCGGCTTGGCATGCACACGGTAAACAAATGGCAGTTCGCAATTTTCGGCATAGCGTGCAACACACTCGTTTGCCGCAATCATAAACTCTTCTATCAAACAATGAGAAAAGCTGTCGTCGGCAAGCACTATATCTACCACCTCGCCGCGCTCGTTGTACACAAAATTGACTTCACGCCCGGCAAATTCGATGTTGCCACGACGATTGCGAGCATCCCGCAAAATGTGAGCAAGCTTTTCCATATTGAGCAGACTGTCTACAATATCCGCATAATGTTTGCGTACCGATTCGTCCCCGTCCAAAATTGCCTGTACCACCGTGTAGGTCATGCGGTGACAGCTGTTGATTACCGAGGGAAAAACGGAATAATCCAGCACCTTGCCGCGTTCGTCAATTGTCATAACACAACTCACTGTCAACCTGTCCACGCCTTCATAAAGTGAGCAAATACCGTTGCTGAGTTCGCGCGGCAGCATTGGGAATACCTTTTCGGGGAAATATACGCTGGTACCGCGATCGTATGCTTCGGCGTCGAGTTCTCCTCCTGCGGGAACGTAATGGCTGACATCCGCTATGTGTACGCCCAATGTAAATGTGCCGTCGGGATTGACTGATATACTCACGGCGTCATCCAGATCCTTTGAATCTTCGCCGTCTATAGTAAATATACAATCCTTGCGAAGATCCACCCTGCCGTCAATATCGGTATCGGTTACGGACCGGGGCACAGACTGCGCACGACGCTGCACATTGTCGGAAAAGCTGTCGGAAAGTCCGAAGCTTGCCGCAACCGAAAGCATATCCACATCGCGCTCATTCGGAAAGCCGAGAATTTCAACGATTTCCCCTTCGGGACAATTGCGGTTATCCTCAGGAAAATGAGTTATGTGTACCACGACCTTTTGACCGTTTTTCGCGCCCAAATCCTTTCTCGGCAGCACATATACATCACTCGAAAAACGCTGCTCATCCGGCAGCACAAAACGCACGTTGCGTCCTTTCTCGTATGTGCCGACCAAATTGGTCATGCCGCGCTCCAGTATACGTATGATCTCCGCCTCATCCTCGGTACCGACAATGCGACGGTACAACACTCTGTCACGGTGAAAGGCGCCATTGGTTTTGTTTGCAGGAACAAACAGATCCCTGCCGCCGTCATCGCGCAGCAAAAAACCGAAACCGCGAGCATTGGCTTGAAAGGTTGCTTGACCAAAATCCTTCTGTTGAAGCTTGCAGTAACGGTTGTTGCGTTTGTCATATAAAAGCCGACACTCATTTGCAAGCTCGGCAAGCGCCTCCTTTACGGCGACTCGCTCTGCCGTTGACTTTGTATGCAATATGCCGAATATTTGTTTTGCTGTGAAATATTCGGCGTCAATTGTGTCGATCAATGATATAAGTTGTTCTTTGAAATTCATATATTGTTAGTTTGTCATTGTTTGAACAAAAAAATAAATGGCGACTAATACTACGATCAGCCGCCAAAAGTTTTATTGAAGAGTGGGAATAACTGCAGCCATTATAATGAGAGCAATACAGCAAACAGCCAAAATTCCCGAGCAAATGTACGTCCACAGTTTTAGACGCGCTTCCGTGCGAGCACCGGCGTTTTTCCCGTAGTAGGACTCGTTGTCATCGGATTTGGAACCGCCCGTAAAGGCTTCGGTACCGTCGGAGTTGCCCGACTGTTTCATAACCACAAATATGATGAACCCCGTGCAAATCAGAATTATTGCGGCAAGGGCGATACGAATACCGGCTACTATGTCGGCTGTTGCAACTGCAAATGCTAAGAAATTGAACACTTTTGTGACCTCCGTCTATGAGACAGGGCATAAATCGCCCTTCTCGCTTGTTACGCTTGTATATTGTATCACACAGATTGCATTTTGGCAACTATTTGACACAAAAAACACAATTTGGTTGCCGTACTGTTTTTTTACAGTTTTTTACCGTGTGAACGTTTGGTTTTTATGAGTACTTTACCGGTCATTTCCGCGGGGATCTGCTCACCCATTGCAAACAGCATTGTAGGAGCGATGTCGCAAAGCGCACCCTCTACAAGAGAGGCTTTGCCTCTGAGTTCCTCATCCACTGCGATAAAGGGCACCTTGTTGGTTGTATGCGCCGTAAAGGGTTTACCGTTTTCGTCCAGCATTTTTTCCGCGTTGCCGTGGTCGGCAGTGACAAATGCTCTGCCGCCGTTGCTCAAAATACATTCCACTACGCGTCTGACGCATTCGTCCACCGTAGCAACCGCTTTTTCCGTTGCGGGTATTACGCCTGTGTGCCCAACCATATCACAGTTGGCATAGTTGAGTATCATCACATCGTATTTGCCCTTTTCTATTTCCGCTATGGCCCGACTGCACACTTCTTCCGCAGACATTTCCGGCTGCAGATCGTAAGTCGCCACTTTGGGTGACGGAACAAGAATACGACTTTCATTTTCATTTGGAGCCTCTACGCCTCCGTTAAAGAAAAAGGTGACATGAGCATACTTTTCCGTTTCCGCAATACGCAGCTGCGTCTTTCCCAGCTTCGAAAGATATTCACCCAGCGTGTTGACGTAAGTCTCGGGACGGTAAGCGATATTGATGCCTTCGAATTTTTCGTCGTATTGAGTCATGCATACCCAGTGAACATGACGTTGACGACCGTGAAGATTGAAGCCGTCAAATCCACTTTGAGTAAACACGCGCGTCATTTCGCGAGCACGGTCGGGACGGAAATTAAAGAATATCACACTGTCGCCGTTTTCGACTGTCGCAACAGGCGTTCCGTCCTCGTGAGTGATGACAGTGGGCAACACAAATTCGTCTGTGACGCCCTGTTCATAGCTGAGCTCCAATGCTTTGACGGGATCCGTCGACTTGTTGTCACAGTTTCCCAACAACATATCGTATGCCTTTTCTACACGATCCCAACGGTTGTCGCGATCCATTGCGTAGTATCTGCCGCACACTGTTGCGATCTCACCGAATCCAAGCTCGGCTATTTTGTCGCGCAACTGTTGGACAAATCCGGCGCCGCTTGTGGGAGACACGTCTCGACCGTCCATATAGCAATGTACGTACACATTGTTCAAGCCTTGGCGCTTTGCGAGCTCTATCAAAGCAAATAAATGCGAAATGTGCGAATGAACACCGCCGTTACTGCACAAGCCCATAAGATGCAGCTTGCCGCCGCTTTTCTTGACAGCTTCGATCGCTTCCAAAAAGGCGGGGTTTTCGAAAAAATCGCCGTCCTGTATCGCCTTGGTAATACGGGTAAGCTCCTGATAAATAACTCTACCGGCGCCGATATTGAGGTGCCCCACCTCGCTGTTTCCCATCTGTCCCTCGGGCAAACCCACCGCCAAACCGCTGGCGTCCAGCGTCGTAGTAGGATAGGTGTGCATAAGATAGCGTACATACGGAGAGCACTCAACGCCTATTGCGTTGCCCTTTTCCTCCTTGGAAAGACCGTAGCCATCCATAATGATAAGAGCGGTTATACGTTTGTTTTCCATATATTTTATTCCTTTTGCGTGATACTCACGCAGATACGACGGCTGCGTTTGCAACCGTCGTTGTTTGTTGTTATTCGTGAGCGTGCACTATTGCTGCAAATTTTGCGGCAACAAGGCTGGCTCCGCCTATAAGACCGCCGTCCACGTCCGACATAGAGAGCAAGCCCTTGGCGTTGCCGTCATTCATACTGCCGCCATACTGAATGTACAGCGCGTCTGCAGCGACTTTGCCATATTTGCGAGCGAACACACTACGCACATACTTGATAGCGTCGTTGGCTTGCTCATCGGTTGCCGTGACACCTGTGCCGATTGCCCAAACAGGTTCGTATGCCACAATGATGTTTGTCAGCTCCTCCGCCGTCACGTCCTTGAAGCCTTCGACGACTTGACGAGTGAGAACAGCTTCCATTTCGCCCTCTTTGCGTTCGGACAAGGTTTCACCTATGCAGACAATGGGCTTGAGACCTGCGTTCAGCGCCGCCTTGGTGCGTGCCAGTACTGTGGCGTCCGTTTCACCGAAATATGTGCGGCGTTCGCTGTGACCTATCACAACGTATTCCACACCCATTTCTTTGAGCATCGAGGGCGCAATCTCACCTGTATAAGCTCCGGACTCCTTCCAGTGGCAGTTTTGCGCACCGACGTGAACGTTGCTTCCCTCTGTAAGACGAATAGCCAACTCGAGATCGGTGAAAGGCACGCATATAATAACGGTATTCGATGTGTTGGAAACGAGCGGTATCAGCTCTTCAATAAGAGCAGCGGCCTCTGCTCGCGTTTTATTCATTTTCCAGTTTCCCGCAATAATTTTGTTTTTCATAGTACTCCGTCAAATTTTCGTATTTCGATTTTTGATCGCCACGACCTTGACAATCTGACAGAGAGGAATGATCACATTCCTGACGCAGCCGCGCCCGTTGACTTCCAAAATAAGCACGCTGTCCGTCACCTCGCGTAAAATACCCTCGGAATAGCCGTCGCTGCCATGGGTATACACTGAGATCTCACTGTCAAGATATTCTCGAAGCGCGTTTTTCATTTTACTTCTCGTTGAGGCAGGCGATACCGGGAAGCACCTTGCCCTCGAAAAGCTCGAGACTGGCTCCGCCGCCGGTTGACACATGTGTCATCTTGTCGGCAAAGCCCAATTGAGTTACTGCCGCCGCGCTGTCGCCGCCGCCGATTATGGTTGTTGCACTGCTCTCTGCCATAGCCTTTGCCACGGCATTGGTGCCTTTTGCAAGTATGGGATTCTCAAATACACCCATGGGTCCGTTCCAAATGACCGTTTTGGCATTCTTTATTATGCTTGCGAACAGTTCGCAGCTCTTGGGACCGATATCGGCGCCCTCACGATCTGCGGGAATGTGGGTGATATCAACAATTTCCGTTTCTACAGGAGCATCAATAGGGTTGGGGAACTCGGGGATAGTTACGGTATCGACCGGCAACACAATGCTCTTGCCCTCTGCCTTGGCTTTTGCAAGCATTTCGCGGCAGTAATCCAATTTTTCTTCGTCAAGCAGCGATTTGCCGATTTCGTAGCCTTGAGCCTTGAGGAAAGTATAAACCATGCCGCCGCCGATAATCAGCGTATCACACTTGTTGAGCAGATTGTTGATGACATTGAGCTTGTCACTTACTTTGGCGCCGCCGAGGATCGCCACAAACGGATGTACGGGATGATCCAATGCGTCTGCCATGACGGACAGTTCTTTTTCAATAAGGAAGCCGCATACGGCGTCCTTTACAAAACCGTATTCTACGATCGCAGCAGTGCTGGCATGCGAACGGTGCGCTGTTCCGAAAGCGTCATTGACGTAAATATCGGCAAACTGTGCAAGCCTTCTGCAAAATTCCTCGTCGCGACCTTCTTCGCCCGCGTCGAAACGTGTGTTTTCCAACAGTACGACCTCACCCGGCTTCATAGCGGCGACTTTGGCTTGCGCGTCCTCACCTACAATATCGACGGCAAAAGTAACTTTGCCGTTAAGCAGTTGATTTAATCTGTCCGCAACAGGACGCAAAGTGAACTTCTTCGCGTCGTTTTTAAGCGCCTTTGCAATCATCTCCTCCTTTGCGGCAGGACGATCGGCTTCGGGCAGAGCTTCCAAAGCTGCCTTTTCCTTTTTGTTGAGCTTGAAATTGGGCGTAAAAATATTGTGAGGCTTGCCGAGATGAGAGCAAAGAATAACCTTTGCACCCTGTTCCATTAAATATTTGATGGTCGGCAATGCGCCGTTGATACGGTTTTCGTCGGTGATGACGCCGTCTTTCATGGGCACATTAAAGTCAACGCGTACCAAACATTTTTTGCCTGCGACGTTTACGTCTTTGATGCTTTTTTTGTTCATCTGTGTTTGCTCCTTGTATTGAATTAGATGGCTGCGCGTCTATGGCGCAGCTTTGTCCTTTACAATTATAGTTTTTTATGTCAAGTGTGTCAAGTATAAAAAAGAGCTATATCTATTGCTAAATTTTATAGCAACCATAAGTTTAGCCTAACCTAAAAAAAGCGT
>CANRHP010000026.1 GCA_947630455.1 uncultured Clostridia bacterium | reverse complement strand
CCCACGGGACAAACACGCGACCATTTCCGTTATAGCACACAAGAAAAATGAATTTACGAACATAGACGAATACCTTACAGACTGCGAACAGCGGTATAAGGTAGAATACTTCAAAAAGATGTCCACGACCGAACAGGCGTGGAACGAAGTAATGAAGTCTACGAACGCCGCCTACCACTTTCGAGGCAAGAACATTGTCTTGGAATGTCTGCAATTCGGCGGCAACAGAGAGTTTTGGGACGGCTTTCTTGACGAAGAGGAAATAAAGGCGTACTTCCGTAAGTGCTATGCCTACGCCATAGACAAGATAGGCTTTCTGCACACACATGAGAACATCATCTGCGCCGCGATCATTACCGAGCCGAACAGGAGAAATCTCTTTGTCTATTATCTTCCCGTCACCGAAGTGTGGAATGAGAAGATTATGAGCAATGACAAAAGCGCGGCGGGCAACAAACTTCAAATGCGTGACGAGTACGATATGCCTATGTATAGGCATCGGGAAGAGATAGACGAACCTTTGCTTTCCCATAGCGCATTTTGGAAGGCGCGCGGCGGGTTGGTGTCTTATTCCGCTCTGCAAGAGGATTTCTTCAAGGAAGTATCCGAGAACTACGGAGCAAAGCGCGGCGAGAGTTTCTCCCTCATCAAGAATACTGTGGAAAGTCAGCGTAAGCGTTACCATCGGACAGACGGTGACCTCTATGACGAACTTTATTATGATGGTTATTAAGAATCCCGCTTGAATCTCTTGACAAACCTCAAAGAAAAAGATATAATCGTATTCATACGACATATATATTTTACGGAGGTCATTATGGAAAAGAAACCGAGAGCGATCAAGGACAAGCGTTATGAGGAGAAACACAAAGCAGAGAGGAAGGCAAAAAGCCTTTCGTGGGGAACGAGTGTGCCGAGAAAAACGGCTGAGAACATCAACGCATTTCTCAAAAAGTATGGGTACACCAAAATACAACTAATTGAAGCCGGCTATAAAGCTTTGCTTGACGAAGCGGCGGAACACAACACTTCTTTGGCAAAGATTATGGACGGTTATGACGATTTCTTCGGATTTGAGTCGGATAAGTCCGAGAAATAATTTTATACCGACAAAACGGATAGAGTTCGATTGAACAAACTGTTTCTACCCACAATTTACAAAATCTAAAAAGGAGGATTTTTGTGAATATGGAGAGAGAACATTGTATCCATTCAGCCAGAGAACATTGTAACTGCACAAATAAAAATATAAGGAGAATTGAAACAAAACTGTGCAAAGGTAGATTTACAAACCAAACAAACAACTTATGGGGAACTTAATCTCCCCGATGAGAAATTAAAAGCAAGTGCGACGATACTTGCAAACATACTGCTCGACTATATGAAAAGCGGCGGCGATATGAACGACTTAACGCCGTGTAAGGTGTTCGGGCAAAGGAGAAAACAATGAAAAAGAGAACGGTTATTTACGCAAGGTTTTCCTCGCACACACAGACGGAGCAATCCATAGAAGGACAGCTTCGTGAATGCTATGATTACGCCAAGCGGCAGAATTTGACTGTCGTGGGCGAATACATAGACATAGCATTGACGGGGACTACGGACAAACGTCCGCAGTTCCTGAAAATGATCGACGACAGCAAAAAGAAAACTTTCGATTATGTCCTCGTCTATCAGTTAGACCGCTTCGCTCGAAACCGCTACGACAGTGCCAATTACAAGGCAAAGTTAAAGAAAAACGGCGTGAGAGTTCTCTCCGCAAAAGAGAACATAACCGAGGACGCGAGCGGCATCCTCATTGAGGGCGTACTTGAAAGTATGGCGGAATATTACTCCGCCGAGTTAAGTCAAAAGGTAAAAAGAGGCATCAAGGAAAGTTTAACCAAGGGATATTTCATAGGCGGAAACTGCTTATTCGGCTATGACATTGTGGATAAACATTGGTCGGTCAATCCCACAGAAGCCGAAATCGTGCGAGATATGTTCGCTCGTTATAAGAGCGGAGAGAAAGCAAAAAACATTGTGGACAGGCTGAATACGCAAGGTATCCACAATAAGAGCGGCGCGGCATTTACGGTAAATTCTTTCGCCAAAATCATTCGCAACAGCAAGTATGCGGGCATTGTCATCAACAACGGCGAAACCTATGAGAATGTTGTCCCTGCCATCGTGGACAAGGCTACTTACGAGGCTTGCAACCGTATCATGGACAATCAACGGCACAAGCAAAAGACCGTACAGGAACACAGCGAATACGTTTTGTCCGGAAAACTTTTCTGCGGAAACTGCGGCACGCTCATGACCGCCGAGGACGGAACGAGCCATCGGGTAAGATCTATCACTACTACAAGTGTTTTAATCGTAAGAAGAACAAGGAGCAATGCAACAAGAGCAACATCACAAAAGAGAAGCTCGAAAACCTCGTCTTTGAAAATACGATCGAATACGTCTTGAAGCCGCAGGTGATAGAAAAAATCGCCTCGGCGGTCGTGGAAAAATTCAACAGCAGCATTACCAAGTCCGACTCGCTCGCTCTGCTCGAAAAGGAGCAACAGCAAGTGCAAAAGTCCATAAACGGCTTTCTAAACGCCATTGCCGAGGGAGTTGTTACGAAGTCTACAAAGGAAAGACTGCTTGCTTTGGAACAGCAAAATGACGTTCTCGAAGAAAATATCGCATTGGAAAAGGCAAGACAAATTCAGCCGCTTGAATACGAAACGGTAAAGGCGTTCCTGACTTACTTTGCGAGAAAGAAATACCAGAACGACGAGGAGAAAAACGAATTTTTCAACTCGTTCATCTATCGCGTCGTCCTCTTTGATGACTGCGTGTATATCTTTTACAACACTTCGCCCGATGTGCCGACAAAGGTAAAACTCGACAAGGACGAACTTGACGAGTTAAAAAGCCCCGAACATAGAAAAAGCACCCAACTTCAACCGCTTGGGTTCAAATTGGGTGCTAATGGCGGAGGATGAGGGATTCGAACCCCCGTGGGCTTGCGCCCAAACGGTTTTCAAGACCGCCTCGTTGTGACCGCTTCGATAATCCTCCACAAATTTAATTTTTATTCAAAATGGTTTGTTTTAATCACAAAACCGTTCTAAACTATCTGCGGACAAAATATCCGCACCACTTACGCTTGCGCCCACTTAGCCTATGTATCCACCGTACAATCAGTGCGGGCACGATAAGTAAGCACTAAGAATTTGTCAATTTTTATTGATACACTTACGTCTCAATTAAATCATTTTTATCTTACACTATAACTCGCGCATTGTCAAGTTGACGACATAATTTTGTGGCAAAATCAACTCTTTACTCCACAAAAATGTCGTGAACCGCTCAAAAAAACACAAAAATTCACAAATTATTGGCAAATTTGTCGAAATAAATTTACAAACATAAAAATAAATTTTATAATTAATTTCTGATATTTGAAAAAACGATCGGGCTAACAGCCTGTCTCAAAGGAACAACATGCTTGATGAGCAAACCAAACAAAAGATAAATGAATATCTGGCCGATATCAAAAAGGGCGACGTCTACTCACTTAATGTGTTGTTTGAGATGATCGGCAACCACTTGGCAGTAGTTGCGCATATGTATCTTAAGGATAAAACCGCCGACTGGGATATTGTCGGAGAAGTTTATCGCCGTGTAGGCACCAGCATCGGCACATTCGACACCTCCCGCGACGGTTACAACTGGCTCTACAAAATTGTCAAAAACGCAGCGCTGTCGTACAACAAATACGAGGCAAAGCACAAAACGATAGATATCGATAAGGTTTCAAGCGTCGTCAACACGGAGTCTTTTACCGAAAGCTCCAATGAATGGATAGATTTTTGCGCAGTACTTGATAAATTTGATGACGAAAGCAAAAAATTATTTGAAATGAGATACATACAGGATTTGCCGCAAAAGAAAATTGCTCGCAAGCTCAAAATTTCGGAAGCCGCCGTAAGCCAACGGATCAATAAATTATTGCAAGATTTAGAAAAACAATTCCAAAACAGCTAAATTTATTAACGCTTGCCAAGGTAGTATTGGTAGAACTACAATAAAGGAGAATTTTATGAAAAAACTAACTTGGATTCTTGTCGCAGTATTTATTGTTTCCTGCGTATTGCTCTGCGGGATGGCGCCTGCTTATGCGGAGGAAGCGGACACTAAGGCTTCGGAGCCGCGTTATGTAGACGCAAATTTGATTGTTGCAGCAGCCGGAGGAGAACAGATACATTTCACCTCCAGAGATATTACCAACGTAACTACCGACGGCGGCGCGCCTACCTACTATAACAATTTCGGAAAGGCAAACAGCTGCGGTCCCATTGCCGGCACAGAAATCACCTTTTTCTATGATAAGTATTATGACAACCTGATTCCGGGTTGGCAATGTTACTATCCGGCAAGCGGATACTACCGTATGGCTGACTCTACTTACATTGAACCGGTTTTTCTGAGCATGTACGACCTGATGAAATGTAATGTCGTAGATGAAGGAGTAAGCGAGGCGGAATTCAAATCCGGATTGCAAACATATTTCAAAAATCAAGGATATTCGCTTTCCTATCAAACGGCAACTAAAAACAGTACATTAAATTGGGATACCTGCGTTTCCGCAATCAATAACAACAAGGTAGTTGTATTGTTTGTTACTCCGGGCAAAATGTACGGTATACAGGAGTCCTCAAATTACCACACGTTGACCGAGTACAATATCACCGGCAATCATATAATGGTTGCATACGGATACATTCAGATAAAATACTACAACAATGGAGTAAATTTTCGTACGGAAACCTTTGTAACGGTAGCTACCGGATTGGCATACCCCACAACTGCTTACTACAAAATAAATTCCGATAACCTTGACGCCGCATACGTTGTAAACGTAGCATAGGGAGCATTATGACAGAAAAAGAAGTACATCAACTGATAGAAGAGCAAGCACCCGAGCATAAAAAATATATTTACGAACAAATACGTGAAGAAGCCGAGCGCTCGGTAATCGAGGGAGCAAAAGCAAGACAGAAACGCAAGCGTTTGTCCATAAGATTGTGTACAGCGGCGGCATTTGTACTTGTTGCCGTTTGCCTTGCCGTTGTGCTGCCCGTTGTTTTGACCAGCGAAAATAACTCGATAAACCGATATTCCAGTGCAGACTTGATATTTTCTCCGGTAGATTGGACATTAAAAGAATACAGCCAACAAAATGGTGCCAAGACATTGTACATAGATTGGTATGATGGTAAAAATGAGACATTAAAAGGATGCGAGACTACTAACCGCGATAATATAGTCTACATTACAGAACATCTAGTCGACACCAAATCCGGTTGCCAGGTTTTGATATATTTTATGGCAGATAACATCATTATCGAAGGCTTTGAATTATACGAAACTGATATGGATGAGATAACTCTGCACAACAACGTTTTGGTGAAATATAAGCTAAACTTTGATGGAACAAGAGTAATGTTTAAATACGGTGGCTACAAGTATTATCTCAATTTTGTAGTCAATTACACAGACATTAACTTTATTTTGGAAACTGTTGAAAGCATGTTTGAACATTGACGGTTTCAACAAGGACGCGCAAATGCGTCCTTGTTGTCTTTGGGTGCGAATTATACTTTCTAATGCAAAAATCAATGAAAAAAGAAGTTTATATATATAAGGGAAAAACAATAGGTTAAAATAGTAACAGCCGGTTATGTATAATTTATTTTTACACAATAAATGAGCTTATAATATGTGAAGGAATATTTTAACACCAAGTAGATAAATATACAGCACACAAGAAGAATGCATTTGGAAATTATAATATGTTTTTTAATAGACAGTACTTAAATCATCTAAGCTCTTAGCGCAAAGAATTTGCCGCAAAATAAACGAGAACGTTTTTTAAATTGCCGTATGGGATTTTACCGTCGGCACAAAATATAAGTTGAGGATAAATATGCGAAAAATATTGTTTGTTGGCAACAGCTACACGTTTTTTAATGACATGCCAACGCACATCTTTGAGCCGATGCTGCGTGTTTTCGGCAACTGGAAAGTGACGAGCGTAACCTGCGGCGGCTACCGATTGGAACAATTTGCAGATCCGTCTGATCCAGAAGGACAACGTCTGCGCAGGATCGCAAAAGAACATTTTGATTTTGCCGTGCTGCAGGACCACAGTTTAATTACCCTACTGGAGCCGCAAAGCTTTGAAAACGGCGTAAAAGAGGTTGTAAATTTACTGCAAAACAATGTGGATAATTTTATTCTTTTTGCCACCTGGGGACGAAAAAACGGTTGTGAAACATTGATAGATCTGGGAATGACCTGTGAGCAAATGACCGAAGCGGTAGCAACCGAATATCAACGAGTCGGGTCAAAATTTGGTATACCGATTGCACATGTCGGCAGAGCTTTTGTAGAGTATGCACAAAGAAATCCAAACGCAGAGCTGTATTTTCAAGATATGCACCACCCCTCAAAGCTTGGAAGCACGCTTGCCGCACAAACCATTCTCAACAAAATATTGGAACAAATCGGAGCAAACGACAAAAAATAATACTGAAATCTCTTGACAAATACGTTGCAGTGAGTTATTATAAACAAGCATCCAAGTGAAGAAACTTCGCTTGCGATGTAATGATATATCGCGGGGTAGAGCAGTCCGGTAGCTCATCGGGCTCATAACCCGAAGGTCGTGTGGTTCAAATCCCGCCCCCGCAACCATTCGTAGTCTCAACTGAACCGATTGTCGGTTCAGTTGAGGTTTCATTTTACCCAAATTTACTTGTTTTTTTTATCATTTTTTGCCCTATATTCCGTATTTTTTGCCTACCTTCGTCCCGTTTTAGCACATTTCTCGTAAAGGTAAAAATGTGTCTGTGAATAGGCGTTTTACCATTTCGCAAGCGATCACTGTTCCATTGTGCCATATATTCTTTTGATTGTGACGGCTGTATGTTGTCCAAATTGACCGTTGTCTTTTAACTAAATATTTATAATATTCAATTAGAATTAAAAACTTTCAACCTTTTAACCGAGCGGTGTCTATATATAAAAATTACAATTTTTAGGCAAACCCAATGACGTTTTGTGCAGCCAAGTGCATACAATGATGAGAAAAGATAAAGGAGATTTTCTGTGGCTACATATTATATCGGCGGAAATGACGAGCACGGACAAAACCCTTTCACGGCAGGCAAGCGTACGCCTGTGATGCCCTATCTCAATGTGCCGTTTTATGAAAATCAGTTTAACAGACCCGCAAAAATAAAATTTCTCGAGGCATGCCTGCGCAACGGTTTCGCTGTGTTCGACGTGAAGCCCGAGCTTACGGACACGTCGATTTCTACTCGCGTACGGCGAATAAACGCTCAAAATCTTACTCTCCTCGTGACGTTCGGCTATAACGCTTTCGGAAGCGGCAATAGCTTCAATTCCGCAAGAGGAATTTCCACATTTTACTCGCGGCAAAATCCGCAATCCTCACGCAGTCGCGCACTTGCGGAAGAAATTTACGAACGGCTGTTACTCGGTACTTCGCAAGTCGGTCGCGGAGTATCCGCGCTTACAGACGTGGGCATATTGCAAAGCGTAAACTGTCCTTCCGCTCTTGTCGAGCCGGGTTATATGACAAATTTTGACGAAGCAAAACTGATGCTAGATCCCGATTACCAAACGGAGGTTGCGGAAGAAAGCTGTCAAGGCGTATGCGTGTTTCTCGGCGAAAGGTATTTGTCCCGCAGCGATTTAAACAATTATCCCACTCTGCGCAGCGGTTCTACAGGCAATTATGTATACTTGCTGCAATATATACTGTCGCAAAATGGATATAATATTTCCGTAGACGGCATATTCGGTGCAAATACCCAACGTGCGGTAACGCAATTTCAAACAGCAAACGGACTGACAGCAGACGGAATTGTAGGTTACAATACCTGGCGCACACTGCTTGCACTGCCGCCCCGCCCTACTGTTCGTCAAGGCGATCGCGGCGTATATGTACGGTACTTACAGCAAAAGCTTACCAGCAAGTTGTATCCTCTCGGTAATATAGACGGAATTTTCGGCAATGCCACGCGCGAGGCGGTTGTAGCCTTTCAAAGAGAAAACGGGTTGGACGCCGACGGCATAGTCGGACCGATTACCTGGCAAGCCGTTTCCGTTATTGGCGGCGGACGTCCGATGCCATGATAATCCTTTAAAGCTTGCGGCAGTTGCGCTGCGGGTATTGACTTTAAATATCGCGTCCCTTGCTCGTCAAGGGACGTTTTGAACAGCAATACACAAATTAGCCCCAACAAAAAAACTTCCCATAAAATAGGAAGCTAAATACTTTGTTTTCTGCTTGCTGTCTGCAAATAGTACAAATCAGCAACATTAAATACTCACAACGTTTTTTTCTACGCCACCATGAACGACAAGCCTCAACAATGCCCATCCTTGTTCTATCGGGAGCGAGGGTGTTCCGTGCAAAATAATCTGCAGCAAGCGCGCTTGCGCGCGAAGCGAAGCCTTTTTGCACGGAATACCCAAGCTCCTTACATTTTGTCCGGTGCTTCTATTCCCAACAGTGCCAAACCGCGTTTAATAACAGAGGCAGTGACCTCCACAACCTGCAGTCGAGCATTCCGCTCGGCAAGATCGTCGGAAAGAACACGGTGTTCGATATAAAAACGGTTGAAAGCCTGCGCGATATCAATCAATAAAGCCGAAATAATACAAGGTTCGTACTTTACCGCAGCGTCTTTTACCGCCTGAGGGAAGCTGCCGATAAGCTTGATCAGACGCAACGTTTCGGGATTGTCCAGCGTGCGGTAGTCTCCGGCAACTTTACCTGATTTGTAATCTCCCGCTTTGGCAATAATGGAATTGCAACGAGCGTATGTATATTGTAAATACGGTGAAGTCTCGCCGTCGAAGTTCAACACCCGATCGTAACTGAAAACAATATCCTTTATGCGACTGTTTTCCAATGCGGAAAACAACACTGCCCCCACACCTACCTGCTCGGCGATCTTGTCTCGATCGGAAAGATCGGGATTTTTTTCCGCTATAATGTCCCCCGCCTTGGCAACGGCTTTGTCGATAACGTCTTTAAGCAGCACAACATTGCCCTTGCGTGTTGACATGGAGCCGTCCTCGAGGCTTACCATTCCGAAAGCTACGTGCACAAGATCCTTTGCCCAATCAAAGCCTGCCAGTTCGAGCACCTTGAAAAATTGCTTGAAATGAAGATTTTGTTGATAAGCCACCACATAAAGACACTTGTCGAAGTTATATTCACGCTTACGCCAGATTGCTGCGGCAATGTCGCGCGTGGCGTAAAGACTGCTGCCGTCCGATTTGACAAGCAGACAAGGCGACATCCCATATTCCGAAAGATCCACTATTTGAGCGCCCTGACTCTCGGTGATAAGCCCTTTTTCACGCAGCATTTGAAGAGGTTCCGCCATCTTGTCGTTGAAGAAGCTTTCACCATTCCAGCTGTCGAATTTGACGTTGAGCCGCTCATACACCGTTTTTACTTCATTCAACGTTATTCGTTTAAAAAACTCAAACAGCTCCTGAGCTTCTTTGTCACCTTTTTCAATACGAGAAAACCACTCTCGAGCCTGCTCCGTAAGCTCGGGATGCGCGGGTTCTTCCTGATGAAATTTGACGTACAACCGCTGCAGCTCTTTGACGCCTTCGCGTTCGGCAATATCTCGATTTCCCCACAGTTTGAAAGCCACGATCATCTTTCCGAACTGCGTACCGTAATCGCCCAAATGATTGATGCCCACCACTTTGTAGCCCAAAGCGCTGTAAATTTTGTACAGAGCGCTGCCTATTGCAGTTGTGGACAAATGACCGATATGGAAAGATTTGCAAATGTTTACCGAACTGTAATCAATACAAACCGTTTTTCCCTCACCAATATCGCTGTTGCCGTAGCTTCCGCGAGCGGCAAACACATCGGATATTACCTCCCAGGTCAGCTCTGTACGGTTGACAAAAAAGTTCAGATAACCGTTTACCGCCCGAACCTGTACGATATGTTCGTCCAATTCCACTTCGTTAGCCAGCTTTTCGGCAATCTGCACAGGAGACATGTGCATAACTCGCGCCAGCTTGAAACAGGGAAAAGCGTAATCGCCGAAAGAATCATCGGCGGTTTCCGTAATTAAGGATATCAACTCCGCCGTTTCCAGCGGAGCCTTGATTTTGTTTGCAATAATACTTTTATAATCCAACATACAAAGTTATTCCTCGGTGCTGCCCGATCCTTCACCTTCGGCGTCTCCTTCCAATTCGCCGGAGACGGGGCTTTCGGATACGCATACAACATGCGCCTCTCCCTTGAATTTCATCACACGCACGCCCATCGTATCACGACCTATCTTGCTGATGTCCTTTGCGCGAATACGTATTACGATACCGTTGTCGGCAATGAGCATAACGTCGTTGTCGGGATTGATCAGCTTGAGGTTGACAAGCTTGCCCGTCTTTTCGTTGAACACGCCCGCTTTGATACCCTTTCCGTAACGGGATTGCAGACGGTAGTCGATGAGATCGCTGCGCTTGCCGTAACCGTTTTCGGAGATAGTGAGCACCTCTACACCGTTACGCGCAATCGCCATATCCACCACATAGTCGCCCTTTTCAAGGTCGATGGACCGAACGCCCTGAGCTTCTCGTCCCATAGTGCGAACATCTTCCTCCGCAAAACGTATGCACTTACCCTCATGGCTTGCCATAAGGACCTCGTCATAGCCCGTTGTCATGTCCACACCAATCAGCTCATCCCCCTCGAGCAGAGAAATTGCTATCTTACCGGTTTTACGAATGGATTCGAATTCTTCGAGATTGGTCTTTTTGATGAGTCCGTTACGCGTTGCCATTATCAGACTGCCGCGGCTGTCCTCCTTGCGAGGAATAACCGCCGTGATCTTTTCATCCTGATCCAACTGCAAAATGTTTACAATGGCTCTTCCCCGCGCGGTACGTTCCGCTTCGGGAACCTCGTAACCCTTGATGCAATACACCTTGCCCTTGTTGCTGAAAAACAGCAAATCGTCATGAGTATTGGTGATAAACATTTTTTCTACAAAGTCCTCTTCGCGAGGCTTGTGAGCCGTGACGCCTTTTCCACCGCGTTTTTGCGTGCGATATTCGGAGATTGGCAAACGCTTGACATAACCGAGGTGAGTCATTGAAATAACGACGTCCTCTTTTTCTATCAGATCGCCTATGTCTATATCGGAGTAGTCTGTGCAAATTTCGGTTTTACGAGGTTCGCCATACTTATCGCGTATTTCGATCAGCTCGTTTTGAATTATTTCCGACACACGGGCAGGCTTGGCAAGAATGTCCTTGAGATCGGCTATCAAGTTTTCCAATTCTGCAAGCTCCTCACGGAGACTTTCCACCTCCAACTGTGTCAGACGGCTCAGACGCATTTCCAAAATAGCATTGGTCTGACGCTCACTCAAAGAAAATTCCGACATCAATTGCTGTGCGGCGATCTGACGGTCACGGCTTTCTTTTATTATCTGAATAACCCTGTCGATATTGTCCAACGCAATAACCAAGCCGAGAATTATATGGTGTCTGTCCTCTGCCTTTTCCAAATCGAACTGCGTACGACGCGTGACGACTTCACGCTGGTGTGAAATATAGTATGTAAGTATTTCTTTAAGATTGAGGATTTTAGGTTCGCCGTCCGCCAGCGCCAACAAAATTATTCCGTCCGAAACCTGCAATTGAGTGTGCTTGAACATCATGTTCAAAACAACCTGCGCGTTGGCGTCGCGCTTGAGATCAAACACTATGCGCATACCGTGACGGTCGCTTTCCTCGCGTATATCGGCGATCCCTTCCAGTTTTTTGTCCTTGACCATACCGGCAATGGTTTCCACCAGCTTGGCTTTGTTTACTTGATACGGTATCTCCGTGACAATTATGCGCTGTCTGCCGTTGTGATCTTCGATTTCCGTTTTGGCACGAACAAGTATCGTACCCTTACCCGTTTTATACGCGGCGCGTATGCCTGCACGCCCCATGATTATACCGCCGGTGGGAAAGTCCGGTGCAGGTATAATTTTCATCAACTCTTCAACGCTCACATCGGGGTTGTTAAGCACAGCGATAGCACCGTTGATAACTTCGCCGAGATTGTGTGGCGGTATGTTTGTTGCCATACCCACAGCTATGCCGTCCGCGCCGTTTACCAACAAATTGGGGAAACGACTGGGCAACACGGTGGGCTGCATAAGAGTATTGTCGAAGTTGGGATAGAAATCGACGGTATTTTTGTCTATATCGCGCAGCATTTCCGACGCGATCTTCGAAAGCTTTGCCTCGGTGTAACGTTGTGCAGCCGGCGGATCGCCGTCCACGCTGCCAAAGTTGCCCTGTCCGTCCACCAATGGGCAACGAATGGAAAAGTCCTGCGCAAGACGCACCAATGCCTCGTAAACCGCACTGTCTCCGTGAGGGTGATACTTACCCAGAACGTCGCCGACGATACGCGCGGATTTACGCGTCGGTTTGTCGTTGAACAGGTTAAGCTCACCCATTGCATATAGAATACGTCTGTGTACGGGCTTCAATCCGTCTCTCACATCCGGGATAGCGCGGGACACGTTGACTGCCATTGCATAGGCGATGAAGGATTTTTTCATCTCCTCTTCCATTTTGACCACTTTGACGGTGGTTTTGTCCAAAGCATTTACGTAATCGAAGTTTTGAATGTCGTTTTTATTTGCCATAGCTGTCTCCTTATACGTCCAGATCTTCCACAAGCTTTGCGTTTTCTACGATAAACTCGCGTCTTAATTCCGGCTGATCGCCCATCAACAGGCTTACTATTTCGTCAGCCTCATAGGCGTCCTCCATTGTTACCTGCAGCATAACGCGGCTTTCGGGATTCATCGTAGTTGTCCACAATTGTTCGGCGTTCATCTCTCCGAGTCCTTTGTAGCGGCTGACCTCTACGCCTTTGCTGCCCAACTGTGCCAATTTTCTGTCTCTTTCTTCATCCGTAAAAGCGTAGTACTCTTGTTTGTTTTTGGTGATGCGGTACAGCGGCGGCTGCGCAATGTACACATGACCGTGTTCGATGAGCGGACGCATAAAGCGGAAAAAGAATGTTATAAGTAAAATCCTGATGTGACTGCCGTCTACGTCCGCATCCGTCATGCAGATGATACGGTCATAGCGCAGCTTGTTTTCATCAAAATCGTCGGAAATCCCACAACCGAAAGCGGTGATCATGGATTTGATTTCTTCGTTCTCGAGTGCTCTGGACAGCCGTGCCTTTTCTACGTTCAAAATTTTGCCGCGCAGCGGTAAAATGGCTTGAAAACGGCGGTCGCGTCCCTGTTTGGCGGTGCCGCCCGCGCTGTCGCCCTCAACTATATAAATTTCGCAATGCTTCGGATCTTTGTCCGAGCAGTCGGCGAGCTTACCAGGAAGCGAGGCGCTTTCCAATACGCCCTTGCGAGTCAGCTCTCTTGCTCTGCGGGCTGCGTCTCTTGCACGCTGCGCGGTGACGGATTTCAAAACCAATTCGCGCGCTTCCTTGGGATTTTCCTCCAAAAACGTAGAAAACTCTTCGCCGACAACACGGCTTACCGCCGTACGCATTTCGCTGTTGCCCAGCTTGGTTTTTGTTTGTCCCTCAAACTGAGGATTTTCCAGCTTGACGGAAATAACCGCCACAAGCCCCTCTCTTACATCCTCACCCGCGAGCTTCTCACTGTCCTTTAACAGATTGTACTTGTGCCCATAGTCGTTTATGGATTTGGTAAGCGCGGCCTTGAAGCCGTCCAAATGCGCCCCGCCCTCCTCGGTATTGATGTTGTTGGCATAAGCATGGACGATCTCGTTGTAACCGTCGTTAAATTGCAGGGCGATTTCTATTTCGCCCTCTTTGACAGACTTGTCGATGTAGAGCGGTGAAGCAAAAATCGTGTTGCGCGATCGGTTGTAGTTTTCCACAAACTCTGCCAATCCGCCTTCATAACAGAAGGTTTCGTTGCGTTCCCGGCTGTCACGGTTGTCGCGCAGATTTATATTGATTCCCTTGTTGAGATATGCAACCTCGCGCAAACGGTTTTTGAGGCGTTCGTACTCCCACTCGGTAGTCTCGAACATTTCGGAATCGGGTTTGAATGTGACTATCGTTCCCGTTGTATCCGCATCGCCCACCACCTTCAACCGATCATCCGGCACGCCGCGGTGATACATCTGATAATGCAGCTTGCCGTCCTGCTTGACTTCAACCTTGAGCCATTCGCTTAGAGCGTTGACTACCGACAAGCCCACTCCGTGCAGTCCGCCGCTGATTTTGTAGCCTCCGCCGCCGAATTTTCCGCCTGCATGCAGCTTGGTAAGACACAGTTCAACAGCGGAGATGCCTTCTTTTTTATGTATGCCGCAGGGTATACCGCGCCCATCATCCTCCACTGTCAGACTGCCGTCGGCATTTATGGTCACATATATGTTGTTGCAGTAGCCGGCAAGGGCTTCGTCAATGGAGTTGTCCACGATTTCCACCGCCAGGTGATGCAAACCCTTGACATCGGTAGAGCCGATGTACATGCCGGGGCGCTTACGAACAGGTTCCAGACCCTCGAGCACCTGAATTTGCTCTTCCGAATAAGTGTTCTTGGTAGCCATTACTCACTCCTTCCTTTTATTTTATTTATATATATTTTAACATAATTAAATTATTTTGTACATAGTTTGCGGCCAAAAACATCGAACTTATTTTCAAACTTGCGTTCTGGCGCCCGCAAAGCGCCCTATTTCGGCAAAAAACTCTTTTTGTGTGTAAATAGCCGTTCGACGATTTGATCGACACAGGATAAACGACAAAACCGCACAAGCTGTTGTAAAATCGTTAAAAGTATGATAAAATATGGTTACTATGAAGGTGACGGAAATTTCCGTAAGCAATTGGCGCAACTTAAGTCGTCAAAAGGTTCAGCCGGGCAGTCAATTGAATATTTTTTGCGGAGACAACGCTCAAGGTAAAACCAATTTGGTGGAAAGCGTATATTTGTGCTGCATAGGAAAAAGTCCGCGCACCGACAGAGATAAAGAGCTTATTTGTTGGGGAAAGGACAGGGCGTATGTACGCGTAAAATACAACTGCCGCTATGGCGACGGAGAAATTGCCGTGACGCTGAACAGCGGGGCAAAAAAACAGATATCCGTCAACAGTGTGCCCATATCAAAAATGGGGGAACTGATGGGATATCTTAACTGTATATACTTTTCGCCGGACGAGATTAGGATAATAAGCGAATCGCCTGCCGAGCGCAGACGCTTTTTGGACGTGGATCTGTGCCAAACAGACAAAAACTACTTTTACAGCTTAAGCCGTTTCAACAAAACGCTTGCGCAGCGCAACAATTTGCTAAAACAGGCGAAATCCCCCAACGAGGTAAAGGAAACGGTTTTTGTCTGGGATGATCAAATTGCCGACGAAGGCGCGAGAATTATCATAAAACGCCGCGCTTTTTGCGAAAAATTGAAGATGTTTGCAAAAGAGACGCATGCCGCCTTGACCGAAAACAGCGAACAGTTGGAATTGAGCTACGTTTCACAGATAAAAGGCGAGGGCTTTTCGGAAATTTCGCAAAATTATCGCGCAGTGTTGACGAACAATCTGGAAAAAGATTTTGCACTGCGTTATACATCCGCAGGCTGCCAGCGGGACGACGTTGCGCTCAAGATCAACGGCATTGACATCCGAACCTTCGGCAGCCAGGGACAAATGCGCACTACGGCGCTTTCTCTCAAGCTTGCCGAATTGAAAATTTTCAAAAATCTGATAGGCGAATATCCTATTTTGATACTGGACGATGTACTGTCGGAGCTGGATTCGGAACGACAAAAAAGACTGTTAAGCTTCGACAGCGAGCTGCAAATACTGCTCACCTCAGCCACAGACGTGCCGCGTGAGCTTGCTGGCGACAACTGTAGATATTTTGAAATAAAGGACGGCGCCTGTTCGCCTAAAAATCACCGCTAAACCCGTTGAAAACGGGTTTTTTGATGAAATTTTTCTTTTACGCTCTAAAAGCCGTTGATGGTTCCGAAAATACCGTTATTGGTGGTAGTGGTCGTCGTTGTGGTAGTAGATGAATTGTTGTTGCAGCAACGGTTGCCGAAGTAGCAATTTAAGAGCAGTATCACAAAGGCTATCACCAACCCCGTTGTAAGGGATAGCTTGCCATCCTTGTCCAGCACGGCATAGAGCAGCAATAGATACAGTAAGCTTGTTGTGATATTCATAGAAAATCCCCTTTGTTTTGTCAAACTTTGTTTTTTTACTACAATATGCACCAAACTGCGCCAACGTTCCAGTACTACAATTTTTTTATCAAATGGGTACAAGCATATATCCGACGTAAGGAGGCAAACCGTGTTAGAGGCGACGGCAAAAATTTTAGACGATATGGATTGCTATTTGCCCGATGACGAAAGCGTCAGGCGAATAGCGCGTTTTTTTGCATTGCTTTCCGATCCGTCGCGCGTAAAGCTGCTGAGTGCGCTTACGATAGCGCCGCTGTGCGTTTCGGATATAGCGTCGATTCTCAATATGAACCAAACTACCGTTTCGCACCAATTGCGCTTGCTGCGCGACCTGGATGTAGTAACCTGCGAACGACAAGGCAAGCTGCTCAAATACAAAATTGCCAACCCCAAAATAAACGAAATTCTACTGGTAGGCGTGGAATACCTGGGCTATTGATTTATTTCTCAAACTAAACCCCGCTTACAACATCACATTAACATAAACACAAAAAAACACATCAAAACGCTTGATTTCAAAGAACAAGATTATTATAATAAAAATATCACAACTTGAGAGGAGAGACAATGTATAAAAATTTTATTTTCGACGTTTACGGTACGCTGATAGACATCCACACAAACGAGTACGAGGAAACCACCTGGTCAAAGCTTAGGGATACGCTAAGCTTCTACGGTGTGGAATACACTGTTCCGGAGCTGCGCGAAACTTATTTCAGCAGTTGCGAACTGCAAATAACCTTGGGCAAAAAGCAATACGCTTATCCGGAGGTGAATGTTGTGGACGTTTTCCGTCATATTTTTGAAAACAAAAACAAAAAAGCTTCCAAGTCGTTGGCCATGCACATAGCGCAGCAATTCAGAGCTTTTTCCACCGAGTACGTAAGAGTGTTTGACGGCGTAGTTGACACGCTGAAGGAACTAAAACGTGCAGGCAAGAGACTGTACATTCTATCAAATGCGCAAACCTGCTTCACCAAGCCGGAGCTTACCAAATTGGGCTTGTTGAAGTACTTCAACGGAGCGATTTATTCCTCCGACGAGGGCTGTGCAAAGCCGGACTCCGTTCTGTTTACACGGCTGTTGGATAAATACGACTTAAATCGCAGCGAATGTATCTACATAGGCAACGACGCTATTACAGATGTAGACGGCGCGAGAAATGCCAAAATAGACTGCTTATGGCTCAAAACAAGTCACACCTCCGACGCACAGCCGCGCTTTACGCCCAAATACACCGTACCAAACGGAGACATCACCGAATTACCTCGGTTGTTACTGAAAAAATAGGGTTTTTCCCGACCAAACGCAAGGCGATCATACACACACAAACAGCGGAAGATCCACATTTCTACCGCTGTTTATTTGTTTTTCAATCAAAATTCGAGTGTGCGCAAATAAAGATAAGCGCAACGCCCCTTTCGGCGTACAAATGATTGCTTAATTCAAAGAAAAAAATAACTCTGTAATTTGTTCGGTGCAAATTTTCGAAAAGTAACCAAAGCAGCCTTATTTACCCGATCGCGCGTTGTGAGATTTGCCGCGCCCACAACAACAAACAAACGCTGCAAAAAACACCCGACTGCTATTTTTTGTAAAGTTTACACAAGCGATTACGTTCTGCCAATTTTATCTTGATTTCCTCGGCAAGCGCGGCTGCTTGGACAAAATCCTTGTTTTGTACCTTGTCGCGAAGCTGTTGCGTCTCGGACGCAAGCTCGTCTTCCGCGTCTTTCGTCTCTAAGCAAGAGGTCGGGTCGCTGCATCTGAATTGTTCTTCGAGTAATTTCAGATCATTGCGCACATCCGCGTCGGTGCAGACGTCGATGATCCCGTCAATTTCCGCCCGAAGCCTTGCAATGGTCTGCGTACTGCTCGTTGTTGCGTCAATTTGCTCAACAATGTCTTTGGCGCTGTCTGTTGCGATAAAGCCCAAAGCTCCCGCCGCAAGGAAAATCACAAATAAAACTATCGGGATCCAAACGGGAACGTTTACAAACGCGGCGACAATGCAAATCGCAACACCGCCGACGAATTGCACGGCGGCATAAATCA
>CANRHP010000025.1 GCA_947630455.1 uncultured Clostridia bacterium | reverse complement strand
ACCTTGTCCAGATCGCTCGTTATGTGCGTGGAGAACAATATGCTCGTTTTTCCGTCCGAAACAATGTCGCGGAACAGTTCCAACACTTCGTCGCGTATTATCGGGTCCAGCCCGCTTGTCGGCTCGTCGAAAATATACATCTCGGCATGGTGGCTCAACGCCAGCGCAAGGGCGAATTTCACCTTCATACCCTGGCTCAGCTCCCTTACGCGTTGGCTTGTATCCAATCCAAAGGTGGCGCACAGCTTGTCGAAAATGGCTTTGTCCCATTGCTCAAAGAAAGTGGAGTAGCTTGCCGCTATCTTGCTCAGCCTCAATTGCAAAAAACATTCGAAGGCGCCCGCCGCATATCCTATCCGTTGCTTGACCTCCTCTTCGTGTTCCGCTGCGTTCAGTCCGAATATCTCGATATTGCCGCTGTCCGGCACAACGGCGTTGATGACGCACTTCAAAGTAGTGGTTTTGCCTGCGCCGTTTGCGCCTACAAAGCCTACTATCATTCCGTCGGGTACCTCGAAGGTTACGTCGCGCAGCGAAAAAGCGTTGTTCATCTTTTTGCAAAGCTTATCTATTTTCAGCATATTATCCTCCGTCACACAGCTTCGTTACATATCGCGACTTCATATATTTTGCAGGTAGAACATACGTCAACGGCTATGCACTCAACTGTGTATATTGAATATGCACAGTATAGCACCCCTATCAGTACCTGTCAATAATTTTGCATAAAATTTTAACACATAAATTGCAGTAACTAGCAAACAAAATCAAAAGCTGCGAGGTTATTTTCTTTCCGTCGTAACATACGGCAGAGAAAGATCACATACAATAATATATGTTCAAGACAACATTGAAAAGTGTGGCAATTGCTTTATCTGTTCTTGCTGCGGTCGTGCTCATACTAACCGCTGTGGACGGTGTAAAAAACGTTTCTGCTGTATCCGAAGCTACAACTATAAAAATAACGGTGGTGGATCTTGACGGAATGCCGGTACACAATGCAAAAGTAAAAGTGGGCGAGCAAAGTTTTTTTACAGACAACAAAGGGCTGTCTCCTGCAATAGCTTGCGACAACATTACAAATAGTTATGACGATTCAATATCCGATTGGGGAACGATAACCGTTGAAATAACAAAGGACGGTTACACTCCCACCTTTGTATTCAATTGCGTGGTTTATCGTGGAGAAATGCGCAAATTGACTGTTCGTATTTATCCCGCAGACAGCAGTGATCTTCCTTATGTAAACTACGTGGAATCTCCCCCGGACGAGTATATGCAGGGACTATTGGGCGAGTAATTTCGCCCTTTTTCGCTTTAGTAGTTATATTTTGAGAATTTCATACATTACTATTTGTGACATAGTGTTTGTTTTTTTATAAAATCTTTGTTTTAACATATTTAATTTGATGAGAAATTTTTTAAAAAAATCTTTTTTACTTTTTACTCCTCAATAGTACACAATAAATATAAACTATGATAAAATATTATCTGTATAATTTCAAATCAATGCGAATTTCTTTTGAAACATGGTGAAATTTTATGGATGTCGATAGTTTTGTAAAGCAGCTTACAATAAATCAAAAGGTACAATTGACGCATGGCAAGGGCGCCTGGCACACCGAATCCGTCAACGGACTTCCTTCCGTTATGATGACGGACGGCCCGCACGGATTGAGAAAGCAGGCGGATACAAATAGCGGTATCAACGACAGTAAAAAGGCAACGTGTTTTCCCACGGCGTCTGCGATTGCCTCATCTTGGAACAGAGCAGCTGCCGCAGCGGTGGGCGAAGCGATTGCGCAGGAGGCGATTGCCGAGGATGTATCTGTGGTGTTGGGACCTGGCGTCAACATAAAGCGCAGTCCCTTGTGCGGCAGAAACTTCGAATATTTTTCCGAGGATCCGTTGCTTGCAGGCGAGATGGCGACAAGCTTTATAAAATCTATGCAGTCGAATGGTGTGGGTTGCTGCGTAAAGCATTTTGCCGTCAACTCGCAGGAAACGGGACGTATGACCGTAAATGCCGTCGTAGACGAACGTGCATTGCGCGAAATTTATCTTGCAGCCTTTGAAAACACAGTAAAAAACGCCGAGCCCTATTGCGTAATGGCTGCCTATAACAAAGTCAACGGCGACAGCTGCACTCAAAATAAAAAACTTTTGACTGAAATTTTACGCAACGAATGGGGTTTTAACGGATTGGTTATGTCCGATTGGGGCGCCAGTTACGACAATCCGAAGGCTTACAATGCGGGAATGGATCTGGAAATGCCGGACGGCGGTAAATTTCACGAAAAGCTCACGTTGCAGGCTGTACAAAACGGAGATTTGGATGAAGCTGCTCTCAACAGAGCATGTGCCAAAGTCGTTGAGCTTGCGGATAAATGCAGTCGACCCAAGCAAAAGTGTGCCGTAGAATTTGCCGATCATCATAGACTTTGCCGCACGTTGGCTGCTGACAGCGCCGTACTGCTCAAGAACAACGGTATTTTGCCTTTGAGTAAGGATCGTCATGTGCTGGTCGTAGGAGAGCTTGCCGAAAAGCCTCGTTTTCAAGGCTCCGGAAGTAGTCATGTCAACGCACAATGCAAATCGTTTTTGGAAGTGTTGGGAGAAAACGGTATAGACTACACATATACCAAAGGGTACGGCGTCAACGGAGATTCTGTCAGTGAGCAGTTGGAGTTTGAAGCTGCAAGGCTGGCTTTGAAATACGATACGGTGCTTTTTTTCGGCGGGCTCACCGATGTTCGGGAATGTGAAGGGTACGACCGTACAGATATAAATTTGCCGGAAAATCAGCTGAGTGTACTCAATGCCGTAACACAGCACAATCCCAATGTTGTATTTGTTGCATGCGGAGGCGCTCCCTTTGCAATGCCTTGGTTAAATCAAGTCAAAGCATTGCTCAACATGTATCTTGGCGGCGAGGCGGTTACCGAAGCCGCGTATGATCTGCTATTCGGGGACGTATCACCCAGCGGCAGGCTTGCGGAAACCTATCCATTGCAGCTGACGGATACGCCGTGTTACAACTATTTTGCAACGGGCAACGATGTTGCGGAGTATCGTGAAAGCGTCTATGTGGGTTACAGATATTACAACACCTTTGATGTACCCGTGTTGTTTCCTTTTGGTTACGGTCTGTCCTATTCGGTATTTACCTATTCCGACCCGACTGTTGTCAAGGTCGCGGATGGATTTGATGTTTCCGTCACAGTCAAAAACATTGGCAGCGTCGCCGCAAGCGAAGTTGTTCAGGTGTATGTTGATTGCAATGAATGTGGTTACATGCGTCCCAAACGTCAGCTTGCCGGTTTCGAAAAGGTGCATATCGACAGCGGCGGCAGTGTAAATGTTACGGTGCATGTCGCGCAACGTGTTTTTCAAATTTATCTGAACGGAGCTTTTCGCACGGTTCAGGGCAAGTACAAGATAGCTTTGTGCAAGGATGTTGAGCACGTTATTTGCAATCAATACGTAGAAGTAGAGGGGGAGACGATCAGGGGTAGCGATCGCAAGAAATATCCTACCTACTATGAGCGCCGCAGCCGTCTCAAAAAGCAGCCGCAGGATATGGTCAACCGTACTCCGTGGGAAATTGACGAAGAACAATTCTATTCGCTTGTCGGTATGCCCAAACAAGCTTATCACGCCCCAAAGCGCGGAGAATTTACGCTTTTGTCCACACTCGGACAAATGGAGCCCTATTCCGGGGCGGTGCGTAAGCTGTTGGGTTTTGTCAAAAAATACGCTGTCAAACATTCACCTACAAAAAGCGCGGACGATCCTTTGGCAAAGATGACTTACATTTCGGCGCTTACCACGCCGCTGATATCTTTGATGAGCGTCGGAGGGGTCAAAGCAAAATATGTTTTGTTTTTGCTTCACAGCGCCAACAAACACACCTTGAAAGCTCTTGCTGCCCTTCGTGGGAAGCTGGAAATATAACAAATCTCATGTGAGGAGAAAATTATGAGTATAACTGTGAATTACAACAATATGATGCAACATGCGCTCGGAGAGAGAGGAATTTCCGACGCTGAGCTCAAAGCGCACGAGATCCTCGCTCAAAGCGCACATTTTCAAGTGGAAGCAGGCAGAGGCCGCGGTATGCAGGGATGGATGGACAGTCCCTATGATCAAAGTGAGGTCGTCAAGACAATCAAATCCACGGCTTCGCGCATACGCAAAAAATTCGACAGCTTTGTTGTTTTGGGTATAGGTGGATCGGCGTTGGGTCCGCAAGCGGTATTTACTGCGCTCAAGCATTACTATTACAACGAGCTTCCCAAAAAGCTACGTAAGGGGCCGCGTTTTTATGTTGTTGACAACGTGGATCCGGACCGTATGAATGCATTGCTGGATGTCATTGACGTGGAAAAAACGGTGTTTAATATTATCACCAAATCCGGTGCAACCAGCGAAACTATGAGTCAGTATCTCATTATTATTGATATTCTCAAATCAAGGCTAGGAGACAGGGCGAAAGAGCATATTATCGCTACCACCAGTGAAAACAAAGGTAATTTAATCAAGCTTGCGCAAAGTGAAGGTTTTGAAACTTTCTTTATACCGGGTCGGGTAGGGGGAAGATTTTCCGAGTTGAGTCCTGTAGGCTTACTGCCTGCGGCGGTAGTCGGTATCAACATTTCCCAGCTGCTCAAAGGCGCGAGGGATATGGATCGTAAGTGCAAATCCAAATACCTTGCAAAAAATCCCGCTTTAGCGCTGGCTACTTTGCAATATATTTCCATGAAGAATGGCAAGAATATCAGCGTAATGATGCCATATGCCGATAGTCTCAAATATATAGCCGATTGGTACGCCCAGCTTTGGGCAGAGTCACTCGGCAAAGAGGTGGACAAAAACGGCGATGTCGTAAATGCAGGACAAACGCCCGTCAAGGCATTGGGCGTCACAGATCAGCACAGTCAGGTGCAGCTCTACAACGAAGGACCCTACGATAAAGTGATCACTTTCATCGAAGTTGCTAATTTCCGAACTGACTGTACTATCCCGCAGGGTTGTGAACAGTTTCCCGATGTCAATTTTCTTTGCGGACACACCCTTTCGGAATTGATGATAAACGAGCTGCACGCCACACGTTACAATCTTACGCGCAGAGGAAGGGCAAATTATACAATTTTGCTTGATGCGATAGACGAGTATCATATTGGTGGACTTCTGTATTTATTGCAGATGCAGACAGCCTACGAGGGCGCAATGCTCAATATCAACGCTTACGATCAACCCGGCGTCGAAGGCGGAAAGGATGCTGCTTATGCTTTGTTGGGACGCAATGGCTACGAGGACAAGATGGAAGAGATCCGTTCTGCCAAACCCGACGTTGACAAATATATTATTGAATAGGAGAAGCTATGTTATCTAAAACGCCCGCTAAGGGCATGAGAGACTTTTTGCCTAAAGAATTTGCTTTGAGACAACAAATTTTGGCAACAATACAAAAAACCTACGAGAGCTTCGGTTTTACCCGCATTGAGACTCCTGCTGTGGAAAATATAGCGTTACTAACGTCCAAGCAGGGCGGTGACAACGAAAAACTCATCTTCAAAATATTGAAACGTGGAGAAAAGCTGGAAAATGCATCGGAGGACAGCTTGTGCGATCTTGGACTGAGATACGACCTGACTGTGCCGCTCGCGCGTTTTTATGCAAACAATGCAGGACAGCTTCCCGCGGTATTCAAATCAATTCAAATGGACAACGTATGGCGTGCCGATCGCCCTCAACGCGGCAGATACCGTCAATTTGTTCAATGTGATATCGACATTATTGGTGAACAGAGCAATCTTGCCGAGGTGGAGCTTATTTCCGCTACAATGCAAACGCTTGTAAATCTCGGCTTCAAAGATGTAACGGTTCGTATTTCCGACAGAAGATTGCTCAATGCCTTGGTTGCACGCTGCGGTTTTGCTGAAGAACAAAAACAGGCGGTTTTTATCGCGTTGGACAAGCTGGATAAGATCGGCGTCACGGGTGTAATGCAGGAGGTAGAAGCAATAGCTCCCGGCAAAGCGGTGGAGTTTATCAATCTTATCGTTCGAATCACATCCGATCCAAATCCGTTTAGCAGGTGCGTTGAAGAGCTTGGGGAATATTTGCCGCAGGAAGTCAAGCAAAATTTGGAAGAAATTTTGTACATAACAAACAAGACGGTCGAAGGCGGCAGGGTCGTGTTTGATGTTACTCTTGTTAGAGGTATGGGGTACTACACAGGCACAATTTACGAAGTGTCTGCGGATGGTATTGCCAGTTCCATTGCCGGTGGAGGCAGATATGACAAAATGATAGGCCGCATAACAGGCAATGATGTACCTGCCTGCGGTTTTAGTATCGGCTTTGAACGAATAGCGCTGCTTATGTCCGAGAGGGGCGTACAACCCTTGCTCAAATGCGGTACTGCTGTGCTTGTTGATAAAAATCTCGATCCGTCTCAAACCGTGGATGTATTAAATGCGTGTCGTCACGCACGTCAAAGCGGCAATGTTACCATGCTCAAAAAAGCCAAGAACTTTTCCTTCCAAGTAAAGCAGCTTCGCGAACAAGGGTATGATGTTATTTATGATTACAAAAACGGAGCCTTCAATAAAATAGACTGATATGCAGGAATCAACGGCAAAAAAGCGTAAAAAAAGAATAAAATTACCCGCCGATCTGAATGGAGTTGAGCATTTTTCGACAACCGTTGAGCAAGGACTTTCGGAAGAACAGGTGACAGCGCGCATTGAGCAGGGCTTTATAAATGCCGACACATCCAAAAAGGGTAAAAGTATTGCCGGTATCATTTTTTCCGATGTGTTCACATTTTTCAATGTTGTGTACATCATTATCGCAACAATACTTTGTATATATGGTTTATGGTCTCAATGCACATTTGTTCCCGTTGTTGTCGCCAACACTGCAATAGCAATTGTGCAGGAGATCAAGTCTAAGCTGACGCTTGACAAGCTCAACCTTATCACCGAACCTCACGTAAAGGTACGTCGCAACGGCAAGGAAAAGGACATCACTGTCACGGAATTGGTGCTGGATGATGTTTTTTGCGTATCGGGCGGGGAACAAATCTCCGCCGACAGTGTGGTGCTCAGCGGCTATGTCGAGGTGAATGAGGCTATTCTTACCGGCGAAAGCGATGCCGTTATCAAGCGTCAGGGAGATACATTGTTTGCCGGCAGTTTTGTAGTATCCGGCACATGCTTGGCGCAGGTTACCGCCGTTGGCAGGTACAATTATATCGCCAAGCTGACAGGACGTGCGCGTCAGTATCAAAAACCTCGTTCTCAAATGCTCAAGGCATTGAATGGCATACTTATATTTGTCGCGTTGGTGATCGTGCCAATGACAGTGTGCTTGTATATGGTCAATGCTGCTGCAAACGGCGTTGAAAATTGGACTGGGTTCAATCTTGCCAGTCTCTATGAGGAGCAATACAACACTGCTTTGAAATATACCGCGGGATCTGTTATTTCCATGATTCCTGCCGGTCCGTTTTTGCTGACGAGCATTGCGCTTGCCGCATCATTTTTGCGTCTTGCAAAGAACAAAACAATGGTGCAGGAGCTTTATTGCATAGAGATGCTTGCCCGCGTGGATACCCTGTGTCTTGATAAAACCGGTACCATTACCGACGGCACAATGCGCGTGGTGGAGGGGATTGATTTGCGTTCCGGTTCTGTGCCGAACACCTTGCGGGAAATAGTTTCCAGCCTTAACGTAGCGCTGAAAGCAGACAATATGACAAGCAAAGCGCTGAAAAAATATTTCGGCTGCCCCAAAAAACCGGTTTTGGAAGCACAGACAATTATCCCGTTTTCATCGGAGCGCAAGCTTTCCGCCGTCACTTTCAAAACAGGCGGCACGTATATGTTGGGCGCACCCGAATTTGTGCTGAAAATACCGAATGAACGTGTGAACGACTTAGTTAACAAGTATACCCGCGAAGGTTTGAGAGTATTGTTGCTTGCCCATTCGACAAGCGCTATTTACAACAACAACCTCCCACAGACTCGCAGACCGATAGCTGTCATTGTGATAGAAGATCATATCCGTCCCGATGCCAAGGATACCATTGAGTGGTTCCGCAAAAACGATGTGAAAATCAAAGTGATTTCCGGTGACAATCCGGCTGCAGTTTCCAGTATCGCATTGCGTGTTGGAGTGGAAAATGCCGAGGACTTTATCAGCTTGGACGGTTTGAACGAAGAGCAGGTCAAGGATGCCGCCACAAAGTATACGGTTTTCGGACGTGTTTCTCCCGATCAAAAAGCCATTTTGGTGCGTGCGCTTAAGGAGGTCGGCAGCACTGTTGCTATGACGGGTGATGGCGTCAATGATATACTCGCCATGAAGGAATCCGACTGTTCTGTATCTCTTGCAGGAGGAAGCGACGCTGCGCGTCAGGTATCTCATCTGGTGTTGATGGATGACAGCTTCAGCAATTTGCCTAAGGTCGTCGCGGAAGGACGGCGAGTAGTAAACAATATACAAAGTGCCACCTCGATGTACTTTATGAAGACGGTGTATGTCTTGATAATAAACATTCTGTTGGTTATACTGCACTTTGGCTTTGACAAAACAATGCAGTCTCCTCTCACAAACAAAAGCGTTATGCTTATGGATTGGGTGATTGTTGCTTTGCCCACAACATTTTTGGCACTGCAGCCTAACGAAAAGTTAATAAAAGGCAGCTTTTTCGGCAACGTACTCAAAAGATGTTTGCCTGCATCTTTAACGTTTATTATTACGACAGTATCACTGTATATTATGTATATGGTAGGTATTGACAAAGCGGAACTTGTAGACCCGCTTGTTCCTGCCGAGCAGTTGGCAACGCTTATCACGATCACCTACACATTCGGCGGTCTGTTTGCGCTGTTTTATGCTTGTCAACCCTTCAACAAGTGGTGGAAAACGGCTATGTTTATCGGCATATGGGCGGTAGTTATTATCTGCCTTTCGGTACCGTTTCTGTACACATTCTTTGATTATATGCCATTGGGGCGCGAGCAAATTTTGCTGTTGATCGTTGAGATACTATCCACTCCGTTTATTTTGTACATTTGGATGCGAATATTCCAACAGCAAAAGGTCCATTTACATGGCAAGCTTCCCGTCGTCGCGGTCAAGGGAAAGGGTAAAAAAATACAAAAATAAAAAAAACATTTTGACGGGCAATTCCGTCAAATTTGTTTTTGAGGTAAACCATGCTTTTGCAACTTAAGTCGGCGCAGCTTCGTTACGGAGACGTTACTGTTTTTAAAGATGTCAACCTGGAGGTTAACGAGGGGGACTGTATTGGTCTTGTCGGTGCAAACGGTGCAGGCAAAAGCAGCCTTCTCAATTGTATAGCGGGAGAGTTGTCTCTTTTTGAAGGCTCAGTCGTTATGCGCAACGGTCTCACAGTGGGATATCTGCGTCAAAACTGCGAATTTAATTCATTTAATACGCTCTTTGATGAAATGATGACGGTATTCGCTTATCAAACGCAATTGCTCGAACAAATCCGAGCGGTTTCCTATGATATGTCTCGTGTGCAATCCGATACCGTCGAGTATCGCACTCTTGCCGACAGATATCATCGCCTTATGGTGGAAGCTGATGCGTCAGAAGCGTACAACAGCGAAGTTAAGGTGAAAACAGTTCTTAACGGTATGGGAATGACGGAGTTCTCTGCTCGGCTTGTTTCCACTCTCAGCGGTGGTGAAAAGACTAAAGCGGAGCTGTGCAAACTGCTATTGCAGCGTCCCGAATTGATGATTTTGGATGAGCCTACCAATCACTTGGACTACAAAACACTGGATTGGTTGGAAAGCTTTCTTTCGGACAAGAAGTCGACCTTGATCGTTGTTTCTCACGATAGATATTTTCTTGACAAGCTTTGCACTTCTATTTGGGAGGTACAAAATCATAAGGTGGTTGTCTACAATGGCAACTACACCAAGTATAAACATTTGAAAGCAGAGCGGTTGAAAGCGCAGTCTGCCGCTTATGAAAAGCAGCAGCGCGAAATAGCTAAGCTCACCGATTACATTGCGCGAAATAAGGTAAGGGCAAGTACTGCCGATATGGCAAAATCTCGCGAAAAGTCGCTGGAGCGTATGGAGCTTATCGACGCTCCCGAGACGGATGAACGTCCTCCGCGGTTTGAGTTCGGATATACATCCGAGCCGTCGGAATTTCCGCTGACTATTCGCAACCTCAGCTTGGGCTACGGAGACAAAGTGCTGCTTAAAGACTGTAACCTACAAATTCGCCGTGGAAAGAAGATGGCGTTGCTTGGTCTCAACGGCGTAGGCAAATCAACTCTTATCAGACGTATAGCTGCGACAGACCCGCGCGATCTGGGAAAGATAATTTTCGGCAAAAACGTGCGTATGGGCTACTACGATCAAGAAAATATCAATCTTGACGGTAAGCTCAGAGTGTTGGACCAGTTGTGGTTCGATAACAGACGTATGTCGCAAACGGAAGTACGCAGTTTGTTGGCAAAGGTTACGCTTGGTGCGGATGACGTCAACAAAATTGTATCCGAACTCAGCGGCGGCGAACGCGCTAAGCTGGGACTTGCAATGATAATGGCAAAGGATTGCAATATGCTGCTGTTGGACGAGCCGACAAATCACCTTGATTTGCCCAGTCGCGAGGCATTGGAGGAGGCGCTCAAAGCCTACACGGGAACGTTGTTTTTTGTTTCTCACGACAGGTATTTTGTCAACAGTATTTCCGATTGTGTGGCGGAGCTTGGCGAGAGCAGGCTTACTGTATACGAAGGGAATTACGACGTATTTCTCGCCCGTAAGAAGGAAAGTGAAGCAGTTGCGGTCAAACCGGCAAAACCGGTTCAGTCAACCTACCGCAACGCCAAACAACGCGCTGAAGAAATCAATCGTGCACGTCGTCTTAAAGAGCTGGAAAACCGTATTACCGAGTTGGAACAAACTGTGGACGAACTGAACGGACAGATGATCTTGCCCGAGGTCACAGCCGACTACGCGCGCCTGTCCGCTGTGATGAAACAGCTTGACGAAACAAACTCTCTTTTGGAACAGACGCTGGACGAATGGGAAAAACTTGGTTCTGAATAGCGATTATGGTAAAATTGCATACTACTATTGCAGACATAATATATAAAATATTATATTAGAATGTGATAAAGTCGCAGTTGGGTTCAATGAATCGGTTTTGAAAAGAGAAATATAGTTATTTGTGTTTGTAAATAACAGCTCGGAATAATTATTCTTTATATCTTTGTTTTTTGCGCTTTACCGCAGATAGAAGACTATTGTAAAACCTTGTCTTGCAGACATATATGTCGTATTTCAAAGAGCATTATGCTGCGGGCTGAGTTTACCAAATTTTACTTAGAGTAACTCGAAAGACAAATAATTGCAAGCAATACAGTCAGCTTGGAATAATATAACAGCTGCTTCCCAAAATGAAGCAGCTGACGTTTTGATGCATATAAGTTCACTTTTGCTTTTTATATATCGGAAGCAGCATGCGCGTTTGTTTTTTATACTGCTCGTATCCTTCCTTTTGCGCCTGTCGTTTGTCCGCCATGGGTATGCTCACAAACCAAAACAGCAAGGTGTTGGCAACGGCGCCCGCAATCAAATACCAATGCGTTGGCGCTATACACACATAAGCTAAGGCAATTGACCACCACATGAGTATTTCACCGAGATAGTTGGGATGACGGCTGTATTTCCACAGCCCATTTCTGATGAAGGTTCCGTTGCGGTTTTTGCGGTAACGGTGCATTTCTATATCCGCCGCTCCTTGCAAAACAGTTGCAAATACGGATAATGCAAAAAATATCGCGGCACCTGTGTTGAAAGGATAAGCTTCCATAAAAGTAAACACAACCGGCAAAATACAGCCGTATACCACTAACGTGGGTACAAGATGTATCCCGACAAAGTTTATCAACGGATAATATTTACCCGTTTTTTCTTTCAGCATGGTATATCGCCAATCCTGATGACCCAATCCGTAAAAGGTGTACGCCCAGTTTGCCGTCAGGCGTGTTCCCCACAGCAGTACGGCAACGAGAGGTAGTATCTGCGTGGCAGTCAAATTTCTTGCGGCAATGGCGTAAGAAATTACGATCACAATAGGTTGTACGCTCCAATATGGATCGTAAACGGACGCATTGCGGAATATCAGACTGAAAACGAATATAACAACGGTTGAAATGATATCTGCAATCAGTAAATTGAGCCAAAATGGAAATGGTAGATAAATATAGCTCACTATGCCGACTACAGCTGCTGTCGCGTATATTAAGGCAATTATCGCAAAGCTCCAAATTCGTCCTATATTTTTCATTCGTATTCTCCTTTTAAGTAATTATAGCAAATTGTATCGGTATGTCAACATTAAAAATGCGGTATCGTCGATGGCGTCGGTAATATGCAGCTATTTATTGCCAAATCAGTCACATTGAGTTATAATTACATATAAACAAATTATCTTAAATTAAGTTCGGTTTATAATGAAAATATGTCTAGTAACAGGTGGCAGTCGTGGTATCGGCGCCGCAACGGCAGCTGTATTTGCTCAAAAAGGTTACACTGTGATCGTCAACTACAACCGCAGTGAGGAAAAAGCGTATCAATTGCAGCAAACGCTTTTACACTCAGGATGCGACGTCCATTTGTACAAAGCGGATATTTCGCAAGTCGTTGAGGTGTGCGATATGTTTAGGTGGATAGGAAAGTACTTCAAGCATTTGGACGTGCTTGTAAACAATGCCGGAGTATCGCTGTCTGCGCAATGTCAAGATGTTAGCGAAGATGCGTTCGATAAGGTTTTTGATACGAATGTCAAATCGACATTTTTCTGTTGTCGCGAAGGACTCCCTTTGCTTACAGGTGTAGGCGGTGCAATAGTAAACGTATCGTCCATTTGGGGCTTGAAGGGTGCATCGTGCGAAAGCGTGTACAGTGCAAGCAAGCATGCGATAGTAGGGCTCACAAAAAGTCTTGCTGCAGAGCTTGCTCCTGTTGTCAGGGTCAATTGTGTGTGTCCACCCATTGTTGCAACAGATATGTGCGCGCATCTGTCCGAAAGTGAAATTCAAGAGTTTTGTAAAAAACACCATACGCGTTTGTTTACGCCCGAGCAAGTAGCGGAGGACATATATTCGCTTGCTGTCGGCGGAGAAACAGGCACAATTTTGTCGGAGAAATAATTATATGGCCTGGTATTTCATTTTACTGATTGTATTGGGATGTATTGCCCTCCTTGCGGTTTTGTATCTGATAGTGGCAATTGTCGTTGCAAGCGGAACGCTTAAAGCTGCGACGAAACCAGTTGCGCACACATTGGACGAAGCGCGCGCCTTTCAAACTGAGTATGAAAACATGGATTACTACGACTATGACAACGTTTGGCGCAAACAATCGTTTGAAGTGGACGGTGTGCAGGGTAAATTGCGAGGGGAAGTGATTTTCAACGATTCTGCGGCGACCGGTCCTGCAAAGGTGGCGGTTATTTGCCACGGACACACATGGAATCGTATCAATTCACTCAAATATGCACGTATTTTTTATACAAAGGGTTACAACGTAGTAATTTACGATCACGCATATTTCGGTATGTCTGACGGCAAATTTACCAGTCTCGGCTTTTACGAGCGTAAGGATTTATCCTCCGTGTTGGACTATACGCGCTCAATCTTTGGCAAGGACGCATTTTTGGTTTTACACGGTGAAAGCATGGGTGCTGTGATAGTACTATGCGAGTTGTCCTTGCGAAACGATATCGACGCAGTTATTGCCGACTGTGCTTTCAGCAATACTTTTAAGTACTACCGACAGCTTTGTTACAGAATAACGCATTTGCCCGGCTTTCCGATTATAGACATAAGCAACATTATAGCCAAGCATAAATACGGCTACGATTTTGCCGCAGTCAATCCTATCGACGATGTAAAAAATAGCGACGTGCCCATATGTTTTATTCATGGTGCAAACGACCGATTTATTCGCCCTTCGCATAGTGAGGATATGTACCGCGTTGCCAACAATCCTTTGTCCGAGCTGCATCTAATACAAAACGCGGGGCACGCTCGTAGCTATCATGCCGACCGACAGGCATATGAGAAAATACTTGAAGATTTTTTAGAGAAAACGGAGCATCTCATCCATTGACGGTGGAGTGTACCTAATTTTCACGACAAGGAGCCGTCAAATATTTTATTGCTTAATTTGCGATATAGTGTTACAATAGAGTTATCTGAATACAAGGAGCACAAAATATGGTTAAAATTTCCGAAATAGCTTATAACCGTCCCGACAAAGACGAAATGCTCGCTAAACTTGCGGAGTTCAAGCGGCGCTTTGATGCAGCCAAATCGGTGGATGAGTTTTATACAATACACGAAGAGTACAAGGCTTTCGATGAAGAAGAGGGCACAAATATCCGACTGGCATTTATTCGTTTTACACAGGATACACGCAACGAGTTTTACGCTGCCGAGCAGGACTATCTCGATGAGATCTCTCCCGAAATTGCCGTTGCAAATGCAGAGATTGCCAAGTGTTACCTGACAAGTCCTTTCCGCAGTGAGCTGGAAAAGCGTTTTCCCAAGGTAATGTTCGTCAATCTTCAAATGGCTGTAGACGCAAGCGACCCAAGGATAATTGCAGAGCAGGTTGAGGAAAACAAGCTTACTACGCAGTACTCAAAGCTGATGAGCAGTATAGTCATAGATTTCAACGGAGAACGTCTTCCTATGAGCGGTATTTCCAAATACTTTACGGTTGCCGATCGTGACATACGAAAACGCGCGCATATGGCATGGGGTCAGGCAATAGAGGACAACAAGGCGGAGTTGGATGAAATCTACGACAAACTTGTTAAGGTTCGAACCGCTATGGGGCGTAAGTTGGGATACGATGGATATTCGCCGCTCGGATATCTCAGAATGCAGAGAAATTGTTACACTAAACAGGACATAGCCAAATTCCGTGCCAATGTACTCAAATATCTTGTTCCTTTAGCGACTAAAATTCGCGCAAAGGTCGGTAAAGATCTGGATTTGGGGCAGCAATATATCTACGATAACAGCGTTTACACGGCGGTTGAACCCAAGCCTATCGGTACTCCCGATGAAATGTTCGCCGCAGCTTCCAAAATGTACAACGCAATGTCTCCTGAAACGGGAAAGCTGTTTGATACCATGGTGGAAAGCGAGTGCTTTGACGTTATGTCGCGTGAAGGCAAAGAGGGCGGCGGCTATTGTGAAGGTCTGCCGGCATACAAACTGCCCTTCATTTTTTCCAATTGGAACGGCTCCGCGGGTGATGTGGATGTTTTGACGCACGAATTCGGTCATGCGTTGGAGTTTTACAAAAGCTTTTTCATCGACAGCGAATTTTTGAGCAGCATATCTATGGAAACGGCAGAAGTACACAGTATGTCAATGGAATTTTTAGCTTATCCTTGGATCGATTTGTTCTTCGGCGATCAAACGCCCGAGTACAAATTCACGCATATCGGCGGCGCCGTTACATTTATTCCGTACGGTACTATAGTAGATTATTTCCAACAAACATGCTATGACAATCCCGACATGACTCCTGCCGAACGCAATGCTTTTTACAACAAGCTGGAGCATGAATTTTTGCCGCATATGACTACTGAAGGTATTCCCGCATTACAGGACGGACGTCGCTGGCAGCGTCAGGCGCATATTTATCAGAGTCCATTCTACTATATAGATTATTGCTTCGCACAATTTACCGCATTGCAATTTTTAGCGCTGTCACAGCAGGACTACAAAGCGACTTTTGACAAGTACATCAAGTTCCTCGACTATGGTGGAACCAAAACATTTACCGAGTTGTTGGACGCTTGCGGACTTATGTCCCCATTTGAAGAGGAAAGCTTCAAGCTTGTTGTCAAATCGTGCGAAAGTATTTTAGGCTTGTAACATCTGTTTGGTCTCGAACACGGAAAATCAGCAAATAGACAGGAAATTACAGGTAAGTATTCTAAACAAAAAAAGCGAACTCATATTTTCGGTAGAGTTCGCTTTTTTGCGGCTTGGTTATTTACCAAAGGTCATTTTAGTCATATCCGGCTTGCGAGGCGGGCGGAGTCTCATCACTTCTTCGATTATTTTTTGTATTGCCCCGTCGCGTTGATCTTCGTTCAATTTGGATAGCTCGGCTATTTGTTTCATTATCTTGGGATTGCGTGTAACAAACACGTTGTCCACTTCACATTCTGATTTTACCGCGTCGGTCAGCTTTTTGACATAGCCGTCATATTGACTTTTTGTGCTGAACTTTTCCGTTTGGATCGCAACAATGGCTGTACGCTCATGTACAAGGCATTGAGCTTGTTTTATCCTTTCATCCGATTGGGCTAACTCACATATTCTTTTTTCACACTCTGTTTCAGCAAGAGCCGTCGGGGCAATTGCAAGAACAAGTGCCAAAACAGCCAGCAGTGCAACAACTATTTTTTTCATAATGCCTCCTTCACAACGCCGTTTGCGTTGTATTTGAATTTAGTATCTGCATATTACTATAATTTATTACACGGTGTCTTTTTTTTCGTCAGTTTTGCTGCGCTATAATATGTGCGAGGTGTTTATGGAAACTGTTTTGCCAATTATCATTGTCTGCGGATTAGGCATTGTCGCTTGTTTCGCCTACATAGTGACGCTTTGTGTCAAGGCCATAAGACGTCGTCCGCCTCGCAAGCATGAGTTTGAAATAGACGAAAACGTGCTCACAATTAAGTTGAGCAATCGCCGTAAACGGTAGAATTTAATACTTTTATATTTTTATGTCGCTATTTGGTTTCAGTTTTATTAGTATAAAACAGTTATTTTTTCTTTTCTATTGAAATAAACATTTGGATATGCTATAATAAACTATACCTTATACGGGTAGCGCTTCTTAATCACTAACATTGTCATGTAATTCAATTGAAAATGTTATTTGATATCTACAGTAAGAATGATGATAGGTCTGACGTAAGAGGTGTGACGGGCAGCATTATGCCCCTGATTTATGTTTACAAAATTTTCGGAGGAAACAAAATGACAAAACAAGAAATTGCAAAAATTATCGATCACACGCTTTTGAAACCCGCAACAACAGCGCAAATTGTAACGTTGTGCGACGAAGCCAAGCAATACGGTTTCGCGTCGGTTTGCGTCAATCCGTGCCATGTAAAGACCGCCGCAAAGGAACTTGCCGGCAGTTCCGTTAAGGTATGCACGGTAATCGGTTTCCCTTTGGGAGAAAATACAACCAAAGTAAAGGTGTTTGAAACAAAGGATGCAATAAAAAACGGCGCAACCGAGATTGATATGGTTATCAATCAATCGCTTGCAAAAACCAATGCTTGGAAGAAGGTGGAAAAAGAAGTAGCCGCCGTTAAAAAGGCTTGCGGAGATATTCTGCTTAAAGTTATTCTCGAAACATGTAACCTGAGCGCAAAACAGATTGTTTCCGCATGCAAAGCATGTGTAGCTGCAGGCGCTCAGTATGTCAAGACAAGTACTGGTTTTGGCAGCGGTGGGGCAACTGTCGAAGCGGTGAGCCTTATGGCGAACACTGTGCATCCCGAAGGTCTAAAAGTCAAGGCGAGCGGTGGTATTCACAACTACGAAGAAGCCTGCGCAATGGTTCATAACGGCGCCGACCGTATCGGAGCCAGCTGTGGTGTGGCTATTTGTAAAGAATAATTTTGTTTTCAAATTACAATGTAGGGCTGTCGCATATTGGTGCGGCAGCCCCTTCTCTTTTAAAAGAAGGCGCAAGCAACAACTTGCGCCTTGGTGTGCCCGACAGGAGTCGAACCTGCGACCTCAAGCTCCGGAGGCTTGCGCTCTATCCAACTGAGCTACGAGCACATATTCTGATATATCCGACTTACCGAAACATTATATCACACAATTTTCCGTTATGCAATAAATCGCTGTTGGATGTTTGCAAAAAAATTTGTAAATGTCAAGAGTAAATGCGAAAAAAGTTAAAAAAAATTTTTGAAGTAGTATAATACGGAAGGAGACAGCCCCTGCCTTGCAAGGCAGGGGCTGTCTCTGTGTAAATAAATGAGCTGCAAGCCAAGATGAAAACAAAAAATGGGTACAACGAAAAGCAAGTCGTTGACTTGCTAAAAGATTATTATAATTGCACGGTCAGATATTTTAATTCAACAACGCGAGCTGTTGATCGAATAATTCTGCGGAAGTGGCATAATCAAGAACACCGCGAGGGTAATTATTTACCCAATCTTCAACACGTTGCACGTCCTCAATTGAAATTTTAGACAAGTCTGTTCCTTTTGGTAATAGACGACGTATTTCACGGTTGAGGCGTTCGTTCGTCCCTCTTTC